>CAITUF010000298.1 GCA_903895475.1 uncultured Opitutia bacterium
AGAATGAGATCAATGCTATGGCGCTGACTTGGCCCGAGGCTAACCAGCAGGAAAGACAGGTCATCCTGGATCGTTGCTCCGCCATCTACGATCAGGGCGCAATCGAGCTGCGCCGCCGATTGTCCGACTTACGCTAAACGCTAACACCCGTGACCTTCGCTTCCCAGCCCCGTCGGAACTTCCTTCGGCAAACCGCCTGGCTCGTGGTCGGTGCTTGGGTCGCGCGGCTCCCGGCGGCGGAGGCCGGCGCGGTCTATGACGTCTGCGTCTACGGCGGTAATGCCAGCGGCGTGATGGCCGCCTGCGCCGCCGCGAAGGAGGGCGCCAAGGTCATCGTCGTCGAGCCCAGCCGCTGGCTGGGTGGCATGACCGGCGGGGGACTAATGCACATCGACTGGGGTCGGGAAGAAGCCGTCAGCGGCTCAACTCGGCCGATCCTGAAGAAGGACTATAACGATGCGCAGTATCGCGCGGTTTTCACTGAGATGCTTAAGGCCGCCGGCGTCACGGTGCTGTTCGAGCACCGTGTCAGTGCGGCGGAGAAGTCAGCCGGCGTTATTCGTACCATCACCTTGGACCTAGCGCCGTTCGATGAAACCGGCTGTCCGCCCGCGGCGCCCACGAAAGCCGACGCCCGCGTCATCAAGGCCAAGGTCTTCATCGATTGTTCTTACGAGGGCGACCTGATGGCCCGCTCGGGCGTCGCCTATACCTTCGGTCGCGAGGCCAAGTCGACCTACGGTGAGAGTTTGGCGGGCGCGCAGCCACCGATGTCGGTCTATGCGATTGATCCTTACGTGAAGGCCGGCGACCCGCAGAGCGGGCTGTTGCCGGGCCTGCAGTCGACGCCCGTGGCTCCAGTTGGCGAGGCGGATGAACTCACGATGGGCTACGGCTTCCGCTGGCGCTTCGTTTTCAAGGGCGAGAGCTTGCCGATTGAGCCGCCGGCGAACTACGACCCGAAGCAGTTCGAACTCTATCGTCGGGCTTTCCAGCAGGGTGTGGATATCCTCTCTGGTCGCGTGATGCGCGGTAAGGTCGACGGCTGGGAGAAGAGCGGAGGCCGCGTCTATTCCGGAGGTGCGGGCAATCTGGCGCGCGCCTTGTTTGCGCCGACGAACTACGGCCACAATGCCAGCTACCCCGACGGTGATTACGCGACCCGGGCCCGGATCTGGAAGGAGCAGCAGGATTTCGTCCGCGGCATGACGCATTTCTTGCGCACCGACCCGTCAGTGCCAGCGAAGCAGAAAGAAATCGCCCTTAGCGCGGGCCTGGAGAAAGGCGCATTCGACGACACCAAGGGCTATCCGCATCAGCTCTACGTCCGCGAGGCCCGTCGCATGGTCTCAGATTACGTCGTCACCCAGAAGGACATGGAAGGAAAGGCGGCGCCCGCAGACTCCGTTGGCCTTGCCTCCTATGGCGTCGATGAATGGCCTTACGCGACCGTCGCACTCGACGGAAAAGTCGCCCTCATGGGCGGTTACTATTCGATGCTTTATCTCGAGGAGAAGAATCGGGGCATTTACCAGATTCCGTACCTTTCGATTGTCCCGAAGAAGGCCCAGTGCAAAAACCTCCTGGTCCCCGTCTGTGTTTCCGCTAGCCACATTGCGATGACCTCCATTCGGATGGAGCCCGTGTGGATGACCCTCGGCGAGTCAGCTGGCGTCGCCGCGGCGATGGCAGTGAAGTCTGGTCAGGCGGTGCAGGACGTACCTTATGCCGACCTGCAACCTAAGTTGCGGGCCTTGTATCAGAAGCTAGATATCCCGAAGAAGAAGGAACCTACGCAGAAGTAGGCCCGGCGAACCGCAAGTCCGCCACGATACGCCCGCCCACCAAGTGCTCTTGGATGATGCGGTCAAGGTTCTCGGGTGTGCAGTCGCGGTACCAGACGCCTTCTGGGTAGACCACGGCGATAGGCCCTTGCACGCAGACCCTTAGGCAATCTGCTTTGGTGCGCTGGATGCCGCCTCGGCCATCGAGCCCGAGCTGCTTCAGGCGTGTCTTCAGGTGTTCCCAGGAGCGGACGGCGAGTTCACCGCCGCAGCAGGCCTGCTCCGTTGACTTCACGCACAGGAAGATGTGCCGCTTCGTGTGGTCGAGTCCGAGGGTCTGGGCCAGCTCTATGGAAGTCGGGCCCATGTGGCTTATTCGAAGCGCGGGATGATGCCGTCCTTCTCGAGCTTCAGGAACAGCTCGCGGCTGAACCAGGCATCATTGGCGGCGTAGACGATCTGCTTACGGGCGAACTCGGCGTCCTTCTTGTTCTTGCTGTTCACCGCAAACGGGAGTTCCCAGTGGGAGCACTGTACGCTCTTCGATTTCTTCATCTGTAACCCGAGGTAGATGGCGGCAAGCGCCCGGAGGCCCGTGTTGATTACGCCTGCACGCTTAGTGAAGTCAGACACATCAATGAAGCCGGGGGCGTCGAACGGGGCACGTTCTTGGAGGTGACGGACGTCATCACGGACCGCGACCCCGACCTTGGCCTTACGCGGATCGCAGAGGAGCGGGAACATCACCGGGACCCCGCCGCACTCATCGAGGCGGAAGATGAAGATCTTTTCGGCACCAGCCAGCTGCAGGATCGAAGGCAAGTAAGTGATTCCGCGGGTATGGGAGGGGCGGGTCTCCGTGTCGAAGCCGAGGACGCGTTCCTTGGAAAGGTGTTTCACGGCCCGTTCGGCGTCCTGCTCGCTCTCGATTACCTCGGTATAGCCGTCCCACAGGCCGACGGGGAGGGTGGCGATCAAATCGTCGGTAAAACGTAGCCCGCGGGCGGGCTGTTGGCCTGTTTGGCCCTCTTCGGGGCTGTCTGCTGACTCTTCCACAGGGGGAAAGCAAAGGCATGCCCGTCCATTGGCAACCAGAGACTAGGACTGTTGGGAAAAAAGCGTTGACCGTGCCCTTTGAGCAACCTTTGTTAACCATCCCTTTTCAAGGGGCCTTAGCTCAGTTGGTAGAGCGCTTGCATGGCATGCAAGAGGTCGTCGGTTCAAGCCCGATAGGCTCCACCATTAAAAAACCGGCCGTCTTCTCACGAAGGCGGCCGGTTCCTTTTGGCGGAGCTGTCCCGGGACTTACTTAGGCAGGTGGCTCAAGAGCGTCTGGCAGTAATTGCTAAGGCTTAACTCCATGATCAGGGTCTCCCGGTTGACCTTCTCGATGGCATCAGCCGCGTTTTGGAGATGCTTCTTCAGGGCGAGGTTCTCATTGCGGGACGATCTGGCGTCGGGCTTTTCGGCCAACTCGGCGGCCATGGCCTCATATTTACGTAACATGGTGACCATGGCCTTCCGGTCATCGGGGGCACGGCGGAGCATCGCCCAGGTGGCTTTACCTTTGACGCCACCTTCGGCGAGCAGGCGGAAATAGCCGATGGCGGCGAAGCTCTTCTTCTCGGCCTCGTAGTCTTTCTTAGCGTTTTCCTCGAAGGTCTTAAACTGTTCGGGGCGCTGGGTTGTTTTCTCCGTATTATTGTTGGTGCTGTACTTGGACTTCTGCGTGCTCGGTTTGTTTTTTTCAGGCTTCTTGACCTCGGACCGGTCCGACTTGTCGCTCATCTCCTTGTCCGTTGCTTCAGTCTTTTCCTTCGCATCAGGTGCCGGCTTACTGGCGGCCTTCAGTTCGTTAAAAGTCTTCCAGAAGGTAGCCTCTTCGATTTCGCCTTCTTTAAGGATGTTCTCGACGTTGATGATCTGGACGCCCTTGAGCCCATCGAACATCGAGACGGAGAGGCTGCGGATGAGTGATTTGGTGTCAGTCGGGGTGGACACCTTGGCAAAGGGGTCTTCTTCGGGCTCTTGGTCCCGCTTCTTCTTTTCCATCGCCTCATCCTTGGCGGGTTTCAGGAGCAGCTCGCGTTCAGCCCAGACTTTAGGGGAGTTCTTCTTCGTCCATTCCTGATCAAGGTCTTCCCACTTGTAGGTGAGCACGGAGTCTTTGCCGGGGACTTGAACGGTGATCGTGTCCTCGTCTTGGGTGACGTATTCGAACGTCACGATGTTGCCGCTCTTGCGGAGTTGGACGGGCTCGGCGCTCAGCACGGTGGCGGCCAGGAGCAGGAGGAGGGATAGAGGCTTCACGGGGGTCACTTATCAATAATACTGTCGGGTGTCTGGACGGGGGCAAATAAAGAAGGAGGCCACCCGGTTGGGTAGCCTCCTTCTTTAGGGGGGTGGGCTCGGGTTATTTGCTACCTTTGGCCTGAAACTTAGGGAAGAGGTACTCTGCGCAGGAGTCGAGGGAGGCCAGCTGGACGTAGTCGGCCTCGGGCACTTCAATCCCGTGCTTCTTGCGGAGTTCCATCACGATATCCAAGAAGTCCATAGAATCTAGGGACAACTGGTCGCGGAGGCGGACCTCCGACTTAACGGCGGAAAGGTCCTCGTCTGGTGCGATATCGGCGATGATGTCGAGTACGACCTGCTTGATGTCTTCCTTGGTCATTGTGCGTGGGGTTCTGTTTCAACCGCCCTTGGCCGTTCAGGCAACCCCATATTTCTTTACAATGAGGGCTGAATTGATGCCGAGCATGCCGAAGGAGTTGTTCAAGATGGCCTCCAGTCGGGGGGCTTGGACGGCCTGGTTGATGACCAAGCCCGGCAGGGCACACTCGGGGTCGAGTTCGTCGATATTAATGGTCGGATGGACCCAGCCATCGTCAAAAGAGGGCAAATTACCCGCTAATTCGAGGGCGCCGGCGGCCCCCATGCAGTGGCCGATGAAGCTCTTGGTATTGTTAATATAGGTCCCGGGGCAGTCCGTGAAGACCTCCCTTAGGGCGGTACACTCTTGAATATCGCCGAGGGCCGTGGCCGTGGCGTGAGTGGACACGATATGGATGTCTTGGGGGCGCATTCCCGCCCGCTTAAGGGCGAGGCGGACGCACTCCGCCTGTCGTTCGGGGTTGGGCAGGACGGCGTCCGTGGCGTCGGAATTGATGCACCAACCGGCAATCTCGGCGATGATTCGGGCCCCACGCTTTTGGGCGTCCTCGAGGCGCTCCAAGACATAGATGGCGCCGCCTTCGGAGATGACGATGCCATTACGGTTCTTATCGAAAGGCCGCGAGGCCTTGGTGGGGTCCACGTGGGCGCCGAGGGCGCCTTGGTTCTTGAAGCCAGCGAAGATGCCGAAAGTGTGAATCGACTCCGAGACGCCGCCAGCAAAGGCCAAGTCGACCTCGCCGAGTTGCAACATCTGCGCGGCTTGGATGAGGCCCGCGTTGCCGGCTGCACAGGCCGCTCCGATTGTGTAATGGGGGCCCGTGATCCCCATATTCATCGTCACTTCGCCCGCCGGATTATTCGCTACCGTGCGCGGGTTGTGGTGGTGGGTCCAGTACTTCGTGTCGAAGCCGAACTGGGAAATATTATGAATCTCGTTCTCGGTCTCGACGTTGCCGTGTTCGGTGATGCCGAGGTATACGCCGACGCGGGACTTATCAACGGACTCCCAGACGAGCCCGGAATCGCCGAGGGCTTCGCGGGCACAATAGATGGAAATCGACCCCACCCGCGTGCCATTACGGAGTTCCTTCCGCTTCTGCCACTTGGTGGCGTCGAAATCGCAGACCCCGGCCGGGTGGCGGCCCATGTGGCGGACGTCGATCTCAGCGATGCGTGCCTTGCCGGCTAAGAGGTTACCGCGAAACTCCTGGAGGGAGTTCCCGTTGGGGGCGGTTAGGCCGATCCCAGTGATGACAATGCGGGTCTTGGAGGACATCAGGCTACTTCCCCCATCAAGGACGGCCGAGCCGTGAAGTCAAACCCGCCCCCGCTTGCCCTTGCCAACGGGGGTTACCTCGTTTTGCTGGTATTTCGATGGCCAACCCGCTCAAGTGCTCTGTCTGCGACGCCGTCGCGACCGTCCACCTGACCCAAATCGTCCAGGGTAAGGTGACGAAGGTCGATTTTTGCGAGGCTTGCGCCGCCAAGGGCGGGGCGGGGGATGCGGCGGTCTTCAAACTCGCGGACGCCGTGAATGCGGTGACGCCGGCCCCAGCGATTACTTGTCCGCAGTGCGGCTTCACGGATGTCGAGTTCCGCCGCCGCGGCCGCTTGGGTTGCCCTTCTTGCTGGCAGGTCTTCGGGGTCGCCCTCGGCGGTCTGCTGACCAAGGTGCAGCATGAGATTCAGCATGTCGGTCGAGCCCCGGCTGGCACGATCCCCGTCGGGCAACTCCGCCACCGTCTGCTGGCGGCGCAGCAGGAACTAACCGCCGCCATCGCCGCTGAAGATTACGAGACCGCCGCAAAACTGCGGGATGAGGTCGCTCGCATCACCACCCAACTCGACACCCTTTAAATCCCATGTCCGTTCAGGAAATCCTTGCCGACGAGAATGAGCTCACGCACCTGCTAGGCGCCCAGCAGGCCGTGGTGCTCAGCACGCGCGTGCGTCTCGCCCGTAATCTCGAAGGGTTCCCCTTTCCGGGGTGGGCGAAGCCCGCGCACCGCAAGGAAATCGCGGAGCGTTGCATTGAGGCCCTGACGCAGCTGCCCCGCTTCCGGAAGTCGCATGTCTTTAAGATGGGCGACCTGCCCGACCTCGACCGTGCCGTGTTGGTGGAGCGTCACTTGGTGTCCAAGGAGCTGGCCTCAGGTAAGAGTGGGGCAGCCGTCATTAGCCGTGACCAGACCTGCTCGGTCATGGTGAACGAGGAGGACCACCTGCGCATCCAAGTCGTCAAGGCAGGCTGGCATCTGCGTGGCACCTGGAACATCGCCGAACAACTTGACGACGCCATCGGCGCAACGCTCGGCATCGCTTTCTCGGATCAGCTGGGCTTTCTGACGGCTTGTCCGACGAACGTCGGTACGGGCCTGCGCGCCTCGGCCATGGTACACCTGCCCGGGCTCTGTCTCGCCGGACATATCGAGAAGGTCACGCGCGCCCTCAGTCAAGATGGCTTGGCGGTCCGCGGCTGGCTGGGCGAAGGCACCGAAGCCGCTGGCAATATCTTCCAGATTTCCAATCAGCAAACCTTGGGCTTGTCGGAGGATGCAATTCTCCGTCACCTTGGCGGCTGGGTGAAGACCTTGGTCGACCAAGAATGGAATGCCCGTCGCAAGGTCGCCCAAGAAGAAGGGGAGCGCTTTGTCGATCGCCTCTCCCGGTCACTGGGCCTCTTGCGCCATGCGCGCCTGCTGACTAGTGCGGAGTCGATGAATATGCTTTCGCACCTGCGCTTGGCTTGTGACATGGGTTGCTTGCCGGAGGAACGCCGCCATGTCGTCGACCGTTTGATGATCGAAGGTCAGCCAGCGCACGTGCAGGCGCGGCAAGGCGCCGAACTAGACAGCGATGGCCGTGATCGTCGCCGGGCCACGGCGGTCCGCGAGGCACTCCGCGATTTTCCGGAAGTAGGGTCGCCGACGGCTTAAGGCCGCTGCGAATTACTCGTCGGTATCCGTTGACGCCGCTGGCTTGTCCTTGCGCGACATCTCGTCGAGCAGGGCCTGGACGCGCGCGACGCCGCCCGTGACGTCATCTTCCGCGAGGATGAGCTCGGGGGCGTTCTTCATTTGCAAGATACCGCTGACCGCCGCGCGGAGTTCGCGTCGGATACGTTTAAGGAAGGTGCGAGCAGCCTTCTTCTCGGGGTCTCCGCCCGAAACCGCATACCCGATGCGCACTTGGCGGAGGTCGGGCGAAATGGTTGCACGGGTGATCGTGATCAACGCCGATTCGGTAATCCAATTGCGCCGGAGCGCGACGGAAACCTCGCGCTGGATCAATTCGGCTACCCGGAGCTGGCGCTGCGACATGGCTTAGAGGCTAGGACGAACCTGGAGCATCTCGACGACTTCGATGATGTCGCCCGGCTGGTACTCATCGTAGCCACCCAGCTTGATACCACACTCGAAGCCAGCCTTGACCTCGGAAGCATCGTCCTTGAAGCGGCGTAACGTCTCGACCGGGCCTTGGTGGATAATCTGGCCCTTGCGGACGAGACGAGCCTTGGCTTGGCGACGAACCAGACCTTCGGTGACCATGCAACCCGCCACCTTGTGTTCCTTGCCCAACGGGAAGACCGCGCGGACTTCGGCGCCGCCGAGCTTGTTCTCGCGGACTTCGGGGTCGAGCAGTTCGGACATGGCATCCTTCACCAAAGTGATGAGCTCGTAGATGATGTCATGCGTCACGATGCGGACGCCCGTGCGCTTGAGGTGGGCTTGGACGCCATTCTCAATCTTGGTGTCGAAACCGACGATCATGGATTTAGCCGCTTCGGCCAACTGGACATCGCTCTGCGTGACCGGACCGACGGAGCCGCCGACGATGTCGAGGCGGACCTTGGTGGATTTGATTTCGCGGAGGCAACCTTCGAGGGCTTCGAGCGTGCCGTTGACGTCAGCCTTGAGCAGGACGCGGAGAATCTTCTCCTTATCCTGAGCGAGGGCGGCCATGAGGCGTTCGAGGTCCGTCATGCCAGGGCGGGCACCGGTGTTAGGTGCCTGCTGTTGTGCTTCAGCTGCCTTGCGGCCAGCGAGCGCGGCCTCTTCGGCTAGTTCGCGGGCTTCGCGGTCGTTCTTGAGCGTCTGGAACTTCGTGCCCGGAGCCGGGACGGCGTCCCAGCCGAGGACGAGGGCAGGGGTGCCCGGCGAGGAGTTTTGGATACGGCCACCGCGTTCATCCATGAGCGCACGCACCTTACACCACGTTTCACCACAGACGAAGGAGTCGCCGGCCTTGAGGGTGCCCTTCTGGACGATGACGGTCGCAGTCGGGCCGCGACCTGTCTCCATTTGGGATTCGATGACGACGCCTTGGGCGGCGCATTTTGGGTTGGCCTTGAGGTCGAGGATTTCAGCCTGCAGGAGAATCGACTCGAGGAGCTCGTTCATGCCCGTGCCCTTGAGTGCGGAGACGGCATTGGTGATGGTTTCGCCACCCCAATCTTCTGGGGTGATACCGCGTTGCTGCATCTGCTGCTTCACGCGGTCGATATTGGCACCTTTAGCGTCCACTTTATTCACGGCGCAGACGATTGCGGTGGCGTGCTTCTGGGCGAACTTGAGGGCTTCCTCGGTCTGCGGCATGAAGCCGTCGTCCGCAGCCACCACGAGGACGGCGATGTCGGTGACGGAGGCGCCACGTTCGCGCATCTTGGCGAAAGCGGCGTGGCCAGGGGTGTCGAGGAAGGTGACGGTCCGACCATTGTACTCAGGCTTCTCGCCCTGATACTTAACGGAGTAGGCACCGATGTGCTGGGTGATGCCGCCGGCTTCGCCGGACACCACGTTAGTCTTACGGAAGTAGTCGAGGAGGGTGGTCTTGCCGTGGTCGACGTGGCCGAGCACGCACACGACGGGTGGGCGCAGGGCGAGTAGGGCGGGATCGTCATCCGTATTCTTCGCAACCTTCTTGACGGGCTGGGCGCCTTCACCGCGGTGGCGGATTTCGAGGACGTAGCCATGTTTCTCAGCGACCTTGCGGGCGTCGGCTTCTTCGATGACGGAGGTAATGCTGACTACCTTATTGAGCTCCATCAGGCTACCGATGACCTGGAAGGGCTTGAGGTTGAGTGCGATCGCGAAGTCGCGGACCACGATGGGCGGGCGAATCGTGACTGCGCCCTTGCTGCCTGGGGCGATTTGACCGCCACCACCGACGGTACGCGTGACCACGGGTGCGGCTGGCGGACGAACGGTGGGCGGGAGCGGGCTGGGCCGGCTGGTCGGTGCGGGCGGCTGCGAAGGGGTGATGACGATCGGCGGCAGTTCGTTACGCGGCGCATTCGTCGGGACGACGACACGCGGGGGTACGACGGGCGTGGGGCCCGCGGCCGGGCGGGGCGGAGCAATCGGCGCTGTACGGGGAGGTAGGACAGTCGGAGGGACGTTAGCCTTGGGGGCGGTCTGAATTACTGGGGCCGCTGGCTTCGCGGCTTCGACCAAGGGCTTAGCAGGTGCGGCGGGAGCGGCCACTGGGGCGGGCACTGGAGCCGGCTCTTCCTTTTTAGGCAGTTTGTCCTCCGCAAACTTCATGAAGTCGTCGCGGTAGAACTTGCTGAAGTTACTGGAGGCAGCTGGCTTCTTGCCTTCGGCGTAGACGAGATCTTTGAAGTCCGGATGGGCCTCTACGAACTGGTCCGCCAAGGCGAGCAATGCCTTGACCTCGAGGCCGAGTTCCTTGGCCACGTCGCTGTAACGCTGGGTGGTCGAGGCCTTCTTTGCTTCGGGTTTCTTCTTCTTCTCGGTCATGTGCAGGTGCTGGGTGGACGGTAGAGGGAGCGGAGTCGGCGACGGACTTAGGCCTGGCCAGCGGTCTTGGCCTTGGCGACGGCAGCGAGGACGGTGTTGAATTCATCCTCGGTGATCGAGGTGCCAACCAAGTCTTCAGCGGTCACATCACTGAAGGCAGCGAGCTCGGAGATGCCGAGGCCCACGAACTTTGCAATGAGGTCAGGCGAAAGTTGGAGCTGGGCGGCGAGGCGCAGGGCCTTTTCGCCGAGCTGGGCGTCCACGCTCTCCGGTGCACGCGTCGACTTCGTGATGTCGAGGCGCCAACCCATGAGTTTGGAAGTGAGGCGGGCATTGCGGCCCTTGGAGCCGATGGCGATGCGCATGTCATCTTCGTCGACTTCAAAATGGATGAGGCGGTTGCGCTCATCGATGTGCACGTTGCGGGGCTTGGCCGGACGAATGGCTTCTTCCAGCAGTTGCAGGGGCTCGGGGCGCCAGCGGATGATATCAATCTTCTCGCCGTTGAGTTCCTTAACGATGTTGCGGACGCGGGCGCCACGGGCACCGACGCAGGCGCCGACGGGGTCGACCTTGGGGTCGGAGGAGTCGACGGCAATTTTGGTGCGGTAGCCTGGGTCACGCGCCATGGCGGCGATTTTGACCGTTTTATCAGCGATTTCAGCAACTTCGAGCTCCAGAAGGCGCCGAACGAAATTCGGGTGGGCGCGGGAAAGGATGAATTCACGACCACGTTGGGTGTCGTCGCGAATTTCGAGGAGCAAGCAGCGGATGCGGTCGCCGGTGCGGAAGATTTCGCCCTGGCAGCTTTCGGCGCGCGTCAGGACGGCTTCGGCCGAGCCGAGTTCGACGACCACGTTGCCGCGGTCGTTGCGGCGGACGGTACCGGTGACGATGTCACCGATCTTGTCCTTATACTCCTTGAAGACTTGGTCCTTCTCGATCTTACGGAAACGCTGGTTGAGCAGTTGCTTCGTGCTCATGGCCGCGATGCGGCCGAGGTCCGAGACGGCGATGGGGCGACGGACTTCCTCGCCAATCTTGGCGTCGGCCTTCAGGGCGGTCGCGGCGACAGGGTTGATTTCCTTGAGGGGGTCGGACGGGGAGTCGCTGACGATGTAGACCGCGTAGGCGTCGAGCTTGCCCGTGGCGGGGTCGGCGATGACCTCGATATTCTGTCCGGCGAGGACGGACTTCTCGACCGAAGACTTGATGGCTTCGGCGATGAGCGCGCAGGCTTCATCCTTGGGGATATTCTTTTCCTTTTCGAGGTATTGCAGGTAGGGCTTAATGTCTACGCTCATGGGTATACGGGTGGTGTGGTGAGAAAATGGGCGACAAAAAAGGCGGGTCCGGCTGGACCCACCTTATGGAAAGGTGACTAGGACTTCGGGTATGCCCCCTATAATAAGGCCTGTCAAGGCGGGACGCCTTGGCGGCGAGGGGGTGGGTTCCGCTTGCCCCCGGGGGGTCTTCGGTAAACCTCTAGCACCATGGCTGACGAAAAGGTGATTTTTACCATGTCGGGAGTAACCAAGCACTTCGAGAAGAAGCCGATCTTCCGCGATATCTCCTTGTCCTACTTCTTCGGCGCCAAAATCGGCGTCCTCGGCCTCAATGGTTCGGGCAAGTCGACCTTGCTCAAAATCATGGCTGGTGAAGACAAGGAGTTCGATGGCGAGATCAGCGCGGTCCCGGGCTACACTTTAGGTTACCTCGCCCAAGAGCCACGGCTCGACGAAGCCAAGACGGTGGCCGAATGTGTTAAGGAAGCGGTCTCTGAGATGAAGGCGTTACTCGAAGAGTATGATGACACTTTTGTGAAGGTCTCCGAGACCGATGATGTCAAGGAGCAGGAGAAGATCCTGGCTCGCCAAGGAGAAATTCAGTCGATCCTCGATGCCCGTGGTGGCTGGGACCTCGACGCCCGTATCGAGATGGCCCTCGACGCGCTGCGTTGCCCTGCTCCCGATGCGGTGGTTTCGACGCTGTCTGGCGGTGAAAAACGGCGGGTGGCCTTGTGTCGCCTGCTCTTGATGGAGCCAGATATTCTCCTGCTTGACGAACCGACTAATCACCTCGACGCGGATACGGTGGCCTGGTTGGAGCGCCACCTGCAAAACTATAAGGGCACGGTCATCGCCATCACGCACGACCGCTACTTCCTAGACAATGTGGCGGGCTGGATCTTGGAACTCGATCGCGGCCGGGGGGTACCGTGGAAGGGTAACTATTCTTCTTGGCTCGAGCAGAAGCAAAAGCGAATCGAGACCGAGGAAAAGCAGTCGGTGGCCCGCTCTCGCTCGATGGAGCGCGAACGCGCCTGGGCTGGCTCTTCGCCTAAGGCCCGGGTGGCCAAGAACAAGGCCCGCTTGCGTTCCTATGAGCAGATGCTCACGCAGGACCAGGCCCAGACGGAGAGTAAGGCCGAGATTTGGATTCCGCCCGGTCCCCGCTTAGGGGGTGCCGTCATCGAAGCTAAAGGCATGATGAAGGCCTATGGCGACCGCGTGTTGATGGAGGATGTGAACTTCTCGCTCCCCGCCGGCGGCATTGTCGGGATCATTGGACCGAATGGCGCTGGTAAGACGACGCTCTTCCGGATGATCACCGGCCAGGAGAAGCCCGATAAGGGGACCCTCACTTTGGGCGAGTCGGTCAAGATTGCCCACGTCGATCAGTCCCGCGATTCCTTGCCGGCCGACAAGGCCCTCTGGGAGGCGATTTCGGACGGCCAGGACATGGTGCACCTCGGTAAGGTCATCGTCCCCGCGCGTGCTTACGCCGCCCGCTTCGGCTTCACGGGTGACGTGCAGCAGCGTAAGGTCGGGCTGATGTCCGGAGGGGAACGTAACCGCATTCACCTCGCTCGCTTGATCAAAGCGGGCGCTAATGTTTTACTGCTCGACGAACCGACGAACGACCTCGACGTGAATACCATTCGCGCGCTCGAAGATGCCTTGGAGTCTTTTGCGGGTTGTGCCGTGGTGATTTCGCACGACCGCTGGTTCCTTGATCGCGTCGCGACCCATATCTTGGCCTTCGAGGACGACGGCAAACTCGTTTGGCACGAGGGCAACTACGGCGACTACCTCGAATCGCGTCGTCGTCGCTTGGGGGAGGATTCCGATACCCCGCGGCGGCCAAAGTACCGCCGGCTTACGCGTTAAGGCGTTGGCTCTGCGCCAAGCGCGGACGCCAGGTTGGCAAGATGCGGGTGAGTTCCGTAAACTCTACATCCGTCATGCGCCATGTCCAGTTGCCCTGCGGGTGGCCGGGGGTGTTGAAGCGAGCTTCTGAACCGAGGCCGAGCAGGTCTTGCGCCGGCAGAATGGCGCAGACCGCGGGCGTGCGCAGTACGGCGTTGGTCAAAGCGGCCGGCACATCGTCCACCGCCCCTAGGAGTTCTTTCAAGTTAGCTTGTTCCTCTGGCGTGGCGCCCGCGAGCCAACCGCGGAGGGTATCGTTGTCGTGCGTGCCCGTATAGACGACCCGGTCCGCCGTGACGTTGTCTGGGTGATGCGGGTTATCAGCCGATCCTCCGAAACCAAATTGCATGACTGCCATGCCGGGAAGCCCAGAGGCGTGGCGCAGGATGTCCACGCCTGGGGAGAGTAAGCCCAGGTCTTCTGCGACCAGTGGTAAGTCGCCCATCGCTTGGGTGAAGGCCAGGCCCGGACCGTCGTGCCAAGCGCCGCCACGGGCATTGGGCGCGCCTGCGGGGACGCTCCAGTAGTCGCAGAGGCCGCGAAAATGGTCGATGCGCACGGCATCAAAAAGTTGCAAGTCGTGGAGGACGCGCGACCGCCACCACGCGAAGCCATCGGCTGCATGCGCAGTCCAGTCGTAGAGCGGATTGCCCCAGAGCTGCCCGTCCTCAGCAAAGTAGTCGGGCGGCACGCCCGCGACGGCCGTGGGTCGGCCGTGGGCGTCGAGCTGAAAGAGCTGCGGGTGGGCTCGCACGTCGCAGCCATCAGCCGAGACATAGATTGGTTCGTCACCCAGTAGGCGAATACCGTGCCGTTGGGCGTGGGCGCGTAAGGCCTGCCATTGCGCAGCGAAGAGGAACTGCAGGGCGGCGGCTTCAGCGCAGCGCCCCGGATCGACCGCCGTTACCGTCCAAGTCGAAGGGGCAGCGAAGTTGTTCTGCTCGCGGAGCGCGGAGAACTGACACCAAGCCTTGAGCCAAGGGGCTTGCTCTGCTTGGTATTGTAGGAAGCTCGCCTCATTTGAGAGAGCCTGCGCAGCGCGGGCTCCAGCCCACTTGAGTAGGGGACGGAGTTCATGCCAGAGTCTTCCGTAGTCCGTGTGGTGGTCCGCTCCTCGTTGGACATTCGCGATTTCCGCCGACGTGAGGAAGCCACGGCGCTCTAGGTCGACGAGGTCGAGGAGGTAGGGGTTGCCGGCGAAAATCGATAAAGCTTGGTAAGGCGAGTCGCCGTAACCGGTTGGTCCGAGCGGGCAGACCTGCCACCAGGTGAAGCCGCCCGCGGCCAGCGCTTCGACGAAGCGGTGCGCTTCTACTCCGAGCGTCCCGATGGGGCCCGGGCCAGGCAGGGCGGTCGGGTGCAGAAGAACGCCCGCAGACCGTTGCGGGAAGGCGCGGCAACGGAAGGCGGAAGGCGCTGTCGGCATTTCAGCGGTATTGTACGTAGTGCTTGGCCCGGAGTTCAGCGGTCCACTTCTCAACCGCCTCTTTCATTGCCTGGGAGCGTACGCGATCTTCAACCAGCGAGCGAACCTTTGGGTCATCCAGGGTGTCGGTCCCGGCGGCCTTTAAGCCCTCGCGCTTCAGGATGAACCAAAAGGTCGGACTGCCTGGGATGTCGAACTGCTGGGCTTCCGAAACTTCGCCATCCTTCAGCTGGCGAAGCACCCGGACGATGCGCTCGTTACTATCTTCCAGCGGTTTCCAGCCCGTATCGCCGCCTTGTTTAGCGTAGTCGTCGGTGCTGATTATTTCGGCGATTTCGGCAAAGCCGAGTTCGGGGGTCTTCTTAGTCTGGGATACCTTGTAGCGTGCCAAGGTCGCGGGGAGTTTGGCCGGGTCGCGGAGCGCGGCCGCCCAGGCCTCGGCACGAGCCTTGCCTTCGGCGACAGTTTCGCTGGCGCCTTGCATGAGCGTGATTTGGCGAAGCTGGACGCTTTCCTTGCGCGCGAACTCCGCTTGATGCGTGTCGTAATAGGCCTGCAGCTTACCCGGACCAACCTCGAGGGCCGAGCGGCGAATCTCTGAGACCATGTAGTTAAAGATAATGCGGTCTTCGATCTCTTTGCGGTAGGACATGGGCGTGGTTCCTTTTGCACGGAGGGAAGCGACAAAGCGGTTACGGTCGCCGCCGTAGTCGCGGCGGATGGTATCTTCGATGTCGCTGTCGATGTAAGAATCAGGGATTTTTCCTCTGGCCTTGAACTCAGTAATGGCCAACTGGCGGATGATGATATCCTCGAGTGCATTATGGCCCAAGGCCTCAATCTTCATCCTGAAGTCGTCCTCGCCCTTGCTACCCTGCCTGATTTCGGCCAAGAATGGTTCAAACTGACGGCGTATATCGGAAAGGGTAATCGGCTGTCCGTTGGCGGCACCAGCGATGTAGTCGGTGGCGACTTCTAAAGTGCGCTCAGCGAGTATACGCTCGGGAGTCTTCGGTAGGGCCTGCGCCAGCAGCAAGGAGGAGGTGCCGAGGAGGAGGCAGGAAATTAAAAATGCGTTCATGGGCCAGATGGTGCGGACAGGCGTGACAGGAAGCCACGGATTTCCGTGAGTTTCCGCAGGGGGTCCTTGACGGTCAAGCGGGGAAACCGATTTCCGACTAAGATGGGCTCGGCCGGCCGTCCGGGGCTGATTTGTAGGCAGCGCAGGGTCGTCCCGTCGGTGGAAATCGAGGTGATACCCTTGGCTTCCCCTAGGCAGCGAATCTCGGCAAGTTGTAGAAAGGCCGCCGCTTCCGGTGGCAGGCGGCCGTAGCGATCCGTCAGGTTGGCCCGGAGTTCGGCGACTTCCGCTGCATCCGTCGCCAGTGCGACCTTGCGGAAGGCCTCGATCCGCAGGCGGGTTTCCGGAATCCAATCGGATGGTAACGTCGCGGTGAGCAAGGGGCCGTCGCCATCGCTGGAGTGGGTCTGCTCAACGCCAAGGGCGGCTTGGGTGTGGTCGATGAAATCGAGGTTCACCTCGCACCGGTCGACGCCCGCCCCACGATCCCCACGGAGTTTGGCGACGCTGCGGCGGAGTAATTGACAATAAAGGTCGAAGCCGACGTTGGCGACGTGGCCGCTCTGGGCCGCGCCGAGAATATTGCCCGCGCCGCGGAGCTCGAGGTCGCGCATAGCAATACGGAAGCCGGCCCCCAGTTGATTGTATTGGCGAATGGCGGAGAGGCGGCGATGGGCGGTGCCGACTAAAGCGGCATGCCGATGCAGAAAGAGGTAAGCGTAGGCTTGGCGATTAAACCGCCCGACGCGCCCACGGAGTTGATAAAGCTGTGCGAGGCCAAACCGATCGGCCCCTTCAATGATCAGCGTATTGCAGTTGGGTATATCGAGGCCGGTCTCGATGATGGTCGTGCAGACGAGGACGTCGTACTCCCCCGCGACGAAGGCCGACATGGTTTCTTCCAGTTCGCCTGCACCCATCTGGCCGTGGCCAACAATGATGCGCGCTTTGGGTACCAAGGCGGCCAGCCGTTCGGCAACGGCCCGGATGGTCTCCACGCGATTGTGCAGGTAGAAGACTTGGCCGCCGCGGGCCAGCTCGGCCTTCACGGCATCGCGTACGAGTTTCTCATCGTAGCTGCGGACGACGGTGCGGATGGGGAGGCGTTCGCGTGGGGGCGTCTCAATGACGCTCAGGTCGCGGGCGCCGACGAGGGCGAGGTAAAGCGTCCGTGGAATCGGGGTCGCACTCATGGCAAGCACATCGACCTCGGTGCGCATCTCCTTCAGGCGTTCCTTGTGGCGGACGCCGAAGCGGTGCTCTTCATCGATGATGACGAGGCCGAGTTTGCCGAAGGAGGTGCCATCGGAGAGCAGGGCGTGCGTGCCGACTACGATGTCAACTGTGCCCGCGGCGGCGCGGGCACGGACGTTAGCTTTTTGCTTGGCGGTGCGGAAGCCGCTCAGCAGTTCGACGGAGATGGGCCAGCGCGCCAAGCGTTCCCGGAAGCTTTCATAGTGCTGCTGCGCGAGCACCGTCGTGGGTGCGAGGATCGCGACTTGCCGTCCGCCGAGGACGCACTTGAACGTGGCGCGCAAGGCCACCTCGGTCTTGCCGAAGCCCACGTCGCCGCTGACGAGACGATCCATCGGGGCGGCCCGTTCCATGTCGCCCTTGACGTCTGCGATGGCACGCGTCTGGTCGGGGGTCTCGCGGTGGGGGAAGGAGCGTTCGAACTCGCCCATCCAGGCATTATCGGCGTCTTTCGGGTGGGCGATACCCGGCTTAGTGGAACGGGCTGCTTGCATGGCGAGCAACTGCGCCGCGAGGTCCGCGGTGGCTTTCTCGGCGGCTTTCCGCGAGCGTTCCCAGCCGCCGCCTCCGAGCTTAGAAAGTTTGGGCGTGGCCCGGCCGATACCGATATAACGCGAGAGTAGGTGCGACTCCCGGACCGGGAGGTGCAGCATCGATTTCTCGGCAAACTCCAGTCCGATGAAGTCTTCGGTGCGGCCGTTGTGTTCGTGGGCCTTGATGCCGCGGAAGAGGCAGATGCCCTGAGTCACGTGCACCAAGGCATCGCCGTCGGCGAGCTCACCGAAGTCGAGTGCCCGTCCGATAGCAGCGCGGACAGCGGTGCGGCGGCGCGGCAACGAAGCGAGGGGGCGTTTCCGGCGGCCGAAGAGCTCGCGCTCCGTGAGCAGGACGAGGCCAGTCTTGAGTAAACCCGACAGTTTACCGGGTGCTAGCAAGAGCCCGCCGCCAAAGCGCCCGGCGCAGACCCGCGGTTTGAATCCGCGGATGGCACCGGCTTTAACTTCGGCGATCAAGCGGTCGACTGATCCGTCCGTATCGCCGGTGAGCAGGCAAGGCCGGCCGTCCTTCGCGAGGGCGGCTGCGGCACGGAGCAGGGCAGGGCGGTGTTCGCTGCCTTCGGTGGCTGAGCCGATGAGGAGCGTTTCGGCTGGTTGGCATTCGAGCCCCTGCGCGTCGTAGCCCAATGGGGTCTCATCCGATTCTTCCAGAATAAGCTGCGGTAGTTTCGTGGCGTGCAGTTCGACGCATAGGATATCCTCGTGGGCGCGGTCGACGGAGATGATGAGGGCGCCCGCCGGGAGGTGCTTGAAAAAGGGGGCTTCTGCGGCCTGGCCGGAGTCATCGCGCGGGGCGCAGATCACCAGCCCGTCGACTTCGCCTTCGCTCCGTTGCGTGGCGGGGTCGAAGGGTCGAATGGATTCAACCTTATCGCCAAAGAGATCGATGCGCACGGGCATCTGCGCGTTCAGTGGGTAGACGTCGAGGATGCCGCCGCGCAGGGCGTATTCGCCGGGCTGTTCGCAGAGTGCTTCGTGGTCGTAACTGAAATCCACGGCGAGGCGTTGGGCGAAGGCCCGTAGCTCGAGGGTGTCGCCTTTGCGGATAACCATCTCCGCGCGTGCGGCGGTTTCAGGCGCGGGCGACCGGCGGGCTAAGGAACCCGGTGTGCATGCGATGAGTAATGGTCGTTGGGCATCGTGGCTACCATGGCGCAGCAGGGAGAGCACGCCGAGTAAGTCGCAATCCGCTTCGAAGGCCGGGACAGCGGCGTCGGCCTCGGTCAACGTCCGAGCGACGGGCTGCGCACCGTTTAGCAAGGTCAAGAGCTGCGCTGTCTCCTCCGCCAAGGTTTCGGCGGCGCCGAGGTTGGAGGCGAGCAGGACAATGACGCTATGGGCGGCGCCCTCCGAACAGGCTACGGGCGCCCAAGCGTGCGCGGGCACGCCGGTTAGGGCACGGCGTGACTGAACGGACATCCCGCTATCGAGTCGGGAAGACCGGAAGCGTCAAACCCAACCCCTCAGTTCAGGACCTCTTCCGCGATTTCGTTTCAGGGTTCGACGTGGCCTTGATTACGGCCGGTCCGCAGACATGAGTATTTCCATGACTAGTCTCACGCGCTTTCTCGCCCTGCTGGCCTGCCTGCAGTCATTCGCCCAGGATAACCGCAACGCCCTCGGCCACGGCCCCGCCCGCTATTCCCTCGACCTCCAATGGGCCAAGGCCGATCCGGCCGTCGCTCCGGTGGTGAACTCACATGCGCTCGCCGAAGATAAGGCCGGCCGCATCTATCTCGTCACCGACCACCCGAAGAACGATTTCATCATCTTCGAGAAGGATGGTCGGTATGTCCGGTCGATCAGCGCTGGCCTCGGCGGTGGGCATAGCCTGGAGATCTTCCAGAAAGATGGCGTGGAGTATCTGGTGCACGTCGACTCCGGCTGGCACATGGCCGCCGAGGGCTGGAATCCCTCCGCGGTTGAGGGTCGGATCACGTTGCTGACGACCGAGGGTAAGGTCGTGCGCAAATTCCCAACGCCGAAGGAGCTCGGCCTGAGTGACGGCAAGTTCATGCCGTGCGACGTCGCGTGGACGCCGGCCGGTACGTTGCTCGTCGCTGATGGCTACGGCTCGAACTTCATCTATGAGTTCTCTTTCGAAGGAAAGCTGCTCAAGAAATGGGGCGGGCCCACGAAGGACGCCGCGAGTCTCAGTAACGCGCATGGCATCTCGATTGACGCCGCCGACCCGCGCGGTCCGCTCGTGTGGGTGCCTTCACGCAGTCAGAATCAGATCAAGGCGTTCACTTTGGACGGAAAGCATGTCGACACCATCGACCTGCCGGGCGCTTTCGCAGGACAGCTCTTCTTCCGTGGCGACAAGATCTACACTGCCGTGTGCTGGAGTAAGGATGCCTCGGGTAAGCGCCTTGCGCAGTCGGGCTTCCTGCTGGTGCTTGACCGGGCCACGAAGAAAGTCCTCAGCGCGCCGGGCGGCAACGAACCCAAGTATCTCGACGGCAAACTGCAACCGCTCACGCAGGCGCAGGCTATCTTCAAGCACGGCCACGACCTCTTCGTCGATTCCGCTGGCGATATCTATCTCGGCGAATGGAACGCCGACCGCCGCTACCCATCCAAGCTGACCTTGGTGAAGTAACTCAGCTAATCAGCAGTAGTCGCGGTGAGCCGGGGTGGTTCGCGGGGGCCCGATGGATACACGGCAGAACGGGGCTACCGGGCCACTGCGTCGCAATCCGCCATAAGGAGAACTGGCCGAAGGGGTAGGGCGCGGCGCCCGTCTTGGGCACATAGTGGAGGTCGTACGAATGATCAGTCAGGAACTCGGCGAAGCCGCTGTCGTCTGCCCCGCCGTATTCTCTTAGCAACGCCGCTCGAATCTCGGGTTGGTCCACCTTCCGCCCCGCTACTTCGTTAGCGAGGCCTTCGCTGCAGGCGCCGTGGTAGGTGCAGAGCCAGGTGTCGACCTCGACCGGTGCGCTGTCGACGTGGAAGGACAGCACGTCCGTCGGCACGGTGCCGGCGTCGACTCCGCGGATGCAGTCATAGATGCAGTTCAGCGACGGGTCGAGGTCGTGGGCGCGTAGAAGTTCCTGGTCGGCGAGCAGGGCCTCGGCCGCGAGCTGGCCGGCGGGGCTGAGGTCGAGGGCCTGGAGGCGTTCGTCGTCGATGGTCACGATGCCGTTCCCTGTGCCCAACTGGGCAATCACCTCGGCATAGTCGCCTGGTAACGTACGTTCCCAGCAGAGGGCATTAACATCGCCCGCGAAGGGCGTAGCGAGGAGCTCGGTGAAGCTCCGTACCTGGCGGACGCGCTGCGTGGCGTTGGCCATCCGGCTCAGCGGAAGAGCTGTTGGCTGAACCAATAAAGCGCGTTGCGCCAGTGCGTCGGGTCGTGCCCGTTGCCATCCACGTGCCAGACGTGCGGCACTTCCTTTTCCTTGAGGTAAGTATGCATGCCTTGGCTGATGCTCAGTAAGCCATCGCGATTACCGCAGGAAACCCAGAGAAGCTTCAGTTGCTTTTTGGCGGCCACCGGGTCGGGGAGCAGCGTGGCGGGCGGCTTCGTGTTGGGAGCCGCGGAGAAGCCGCCTACCCAGGCGAAAGTGTCGAGATGGCTTAACCCGAAGTTGAAGGTCTGGCCGCCGCCCATGGAGAGACCAGCGAGGGCGCGCTGCTCGCGCTTGGCGTCGGCACTGTACTTCTTTTCGATGGTCGGAATCACGTCATCGAGGAGGTCGCGTTCAAAGTTGGCGAAGGCCGGTGCGGCGGCGTAGATATCGCCCGTGGCGCGGTCATCTTTGCGCGCCCGACCGTTCGGTAAGACCACAATCATCGGCTTGACTTTGCCGGCCGCGATGAGGTTGTCGAAGAGCACGTCGACTTTGGCAAAGCGTTGCCATTCGTTCTCGTCGCCCCCGATGCCGTGTAAAAGGTAGAGCACTGGGTAAGACTTATCCTTGCTGTAACCTGGGGGCGTGTAGACCTGTAGACGGCGGGTGGTGCCGACGGTCTTGGATACGTACTCGATGCCCTCGAGCTTGCCGCGGGGAATATCTTCTTGGCGTTGGAAGATGCTCGCCGGCGGTTCGCCGTAGGCGGGCTTGTCATCAGGACCAAGCACGATGGGTCGTCCCTTTCCGGTTTTGGCCTTCGCCGGTTGTGCCGTAGGTGTGGTGGGCTTGGTTTCTTCGGCCGCGCCCGCAGCCCGTGTGATTAGGCTGAAGGACAGCAGACCGAGCAGGAGGGCGGGGCGCATGGAAAGGAAGTTAGCATCACCCGCCTCCCCCAGCAGTCAACCTTCGCGAGATTACTTCAGCCCAAATCGCTTGATGAATTCCTTGGCGAGCGCCGCGTAGGCGACGGCACCTGGGGAATGGACGTCGTACTGGAAAATCGTCTGGCCGTGGCTCGGGCACTCCGACAGTCGGATGGTGCGTGGAATCATGGTTTCCATGACGAGCGTAGGGAAGTGGGTCTTCACTTCTTCGACGACCTGACGGGAGAGCTTCGTGCGTACGTCGTACATCGTCATCACGATGCCCCCGAGCGCGAGTTTGTCGGTGGCGCCAGCGTCCTTGAGTTGGTCGACCACGCCGACGATCTGGCCGAGGCCTTCCATCGCGAGGTATTCCGTTTGTAGCGTCACGAATAAGTAGTCTGAGGCGCTGAGCGCGTTCATCGAGAGCATGCCAAGGGCTGGCGGGCAATCGATGAGGATGGCTCCGTAGATCTTAGCGTCGATGATAGGGGCGAGGCTGGCGCGAAGACGACCGAGGTAATTCTCGGCTTGGGCGAGTTCGGACTCCACGGCCGCGAGGTCGACCTCGGAAGGGATGAGGTCGAGTTTTTCGGTCGAGGTCACCACGATCATGTCAGCGGCCGTGGCTTCGCCGTGCAGGACCTTGTAGAGGGATTTACCTTCGGTCTTCTCGATGCCGAGCGCACTGGTCGCGTTCGCCTGGGCGTCGAGGTCGACGAGCAGGGTGCGGATACCTTGGCGGGCGAGGCCTGCTGCCAGATTGACGGCGGTGGTCGTCTTGCCGACGCCGCCTTTCTGGTTCGCGATGGAAAAGACCTTGGTCACCTTAAACGTTCTCGATGGGGCGTTCGACTTCGGTCGGGGCATCGTAGTCTACGCCCGTGAGGCCGAAGCCGAAGTTTTTAAGGAAGTCGGACTGGTAACCGGCGAAATCGCCGTATTGGTCGAAAGTCTCGGTGGTCACGAGCGGCCAGATATCGAAGACGGCTTTTTGGATTTCCGGCAGCATTTCCAAGTCATCGATGCGGACGCGGCCGTTGTCGTCGAAGTCGAGGGCGTTGTCGTTGTACATCTGCTTCTCGAAGAGGCGCTGGATTTGTTCGATGCAGCCTTCGTGATCGCCCTTCGCCTTCATGATTTTGAAGAGCAGGGAAACGTAGAGCGGGACCACGGGAATCGCGGAACTGGCTTGGGTGACAACGGCCTTGTTGACGGAGACGAAGGCGCGGCCACGGTGCAGCTTCATGAGGTCGTCGATCTTGCGGCTGGCCCGCTCGAGGTCTTCCTTGGCCTTGCCGATGGTGCCGTCCTTGTAGATGGGCCAGGTGACTTGCGGTCCGATATAGGAATAGGCGACCGTCTGGCAGCCTTCCTTGATCACACCGGCGCCGTCGAGGGCGTTCATCCAGAGCTCCCAGTCTTCGCCCCCCATGACCTTGACGGTGTGGGCAATTTCCTCGGCGTTCGCGGTGTCGAGGGTCACGTCGTTCACGACCTTACGGTCGGTGTCGAGGTTCTTGGCGTGGAAGGGCGCGCCGGTTGGCTTGAGCGTCGACTTGTAGGTGACGCCATCTGGGGCGGTCCGCCGAGGGGAGGCGAGTGAGTAGACGATGAGGTCAACCTTGCCGCCGGGCATCTTGGATTTAATCGCTTCGATGACTTGAGCCTTGAGCTCGGCGGAAAAGGCATCGCCGTTCAGCGAGATCGCGGTGAGGCCCGCCTTCTTGGCTTCGGCGTGGAAGCCGGTGGTGTTGTACCAGCCTGGGCTGCCGGCCTTGTCGCCTTCGCCGTTGCGTTCGAAGAAGATGCCGAGGGTAGCCGCTCCGGAACCGAAAGCCGCGGCGATGCGCGAGGAGAGTCCGTAGCCCGTAGAGGCGCCGATGACCAAGACTGACTTCGGGCCACCCTTGAGTGCAGGCCGGGACTTGACGTGCGCAATCTGTTCACGGACGTGGGCCGCACATCCTTCCGGGTGGGAAGTGATACAAATGAAGCCACGCACGCGGGGTTTCAGGACTTGAAGAGACATGGGAGGACTTTTGGAGGGGCTGGGATTGAGTTCAATCCTGGAAGTGAGGTGACGGCGTAGTCCCATCGCTGTTGTCGTTTCCGCCCTCCATCCTCGACTAAGCCCTCGATTCAGTCATCTATGGGTCCCATGTTTAGTACCCGACTTGCCTTTGCCGACGCTCCGAATGCCCTCAGTAAGGCAAAGGCTAAACGGCTCTCGGCTAACTTACCAGTGCTGGACATGACGGACGCCAATCCCGCCAGCGCTGGTTTCGGTTGGTCGGTCGCCGAGCTTGGTTCGTTCATGCGTAAGGAAGGTCTGCAGCGCCAAGAACCAGATCCACGCGGCCTCGCCGCGACGCGTGCCGCCATCGCGGATTACTATTCAGCCCGCGGCGTCCGCGTCTCCGCCGACCGGCTTTTTCTTTCGGCTAGTACGAGCGAAGGCTACAGCTGGCTCTTCAAGTTGCTCTGTAATCCAGGCGATGAGATACTCGTCCCGGAACCCGCGTATCCACTGCTTGAAGTCCTCGCCGCCTTGGAAGGCGTGACGCTGCGGCCTTATAAACTGACGCAGCTCGCCGGTGAATGGGTTATCGATTCGGGTCAGATTAAGGTTAGTGCCCGCACGAAGGCCATCGTCTGCATCAATCCCTCTAACCCGACGGGTGCGTTCGTGGGCCGTCGCGATCGCGACTTACTCCGCAACTTCGTGCTCAAGCACAGCCTAGCAATCATTTGCGACGAAGTCTTCCTTGATTACCCGGCGGAGGGTGTGGTGTCTCCGGGGACGTGGGTCGACGAAACGCAGGTCGCCCTTTATGTCCTGAGCGGTCTCTCCAAGGTTGCGGTTGCTCCGCAGCTCAAGGTTGGGTGGATCGTCGTCGCCGGCCCCGCTAACCATGCCGCCGAATCCTGTCGTCGGCTCGAGCACATCGCCGATGCTTTCCTCTCCGTGAGCACTGGTGCCCAGCTGGCTCTGCCGGACCTCCTTCGTCGCGCGGAACCCCTGCGCGCTTCCCTCCGGGCACGCGTGGCCCAGAATGAGGCCGCCCTCAAAGCTTGGGTTGTCGCCGCGGGCCACCCTTGCTCGGTGTTGCCCCGTCCAGCGGGTTGGATGGGTATCTTGGCCTTACCCCCTGGGGTTTCGGAGGAGCGCCTCCTCTTGAATGCCTTGGACGAGGGAATTTGGGCTCACCCCGGTTATTTCTATGGGATGCCGGAGACTACCGGGTACCTGATTTTAAGTCTTTTGCTTGATCCAGCCCAATTTTCTGAAGGTTTAAAGGGATTGGACCGGGCGATGCGCAGAAGTTAGTCACCCCCACTTACCGCTTGCCAATCGCCTCACCACCCCTTTGCTCCGACCTTCCAAAGGAGCTCGAACTACTATGTCCCGTATCTGCAGCGTCACCGGCAAGCGCCCCGTCAAGGGCCGCCGAATCATTCACCGCGGTCAGTCCAAGAAGAGTGGCGGCATCGGCTTCCAGCTCGTGAAGCAGACCAAGCGCGTTTTCCGTCCGAACGTCCAGCGCATCCGCGTCCTCCAGCCTAACGGCTCGGTCAAGCGCCAGTGGGTCTCGGTTAAGGCCATCAAGGCCGGCCTCGTCACTAAGGCCTAAGCGGCCAACTAGGTCGAAACAGAACCCGCCGTTTGGCGGGTTCTTTCGTTTGCCGTCCCGCAGGGACGTCCGTGCCCGTGCTCCTTAAACGAGGCTACCGTATTTCTGCCAGAGGACGCAGATCCAACAGGCGGCGGCGATCACGATCGCGAGGAAGACAGCCGCACTTCCCATGTCCTTGGCCCGTTTGGCGAGGGGGTGACGTTCTAGAGAAATATGGTCCGTATTGGCCTCGATGGCTGAGTTGATCAGCTCGACAATCAGGATGAGCTGCAGGACGGAAAAGAGTAGGGCGCGTTCGAGGATAGGGACTGGGACGAACCAGGCCGCAATCGAGAGCGGGACGATGATGATAAGCTCTTGTTTGAAGGCTTCTTCATGCTGGGCGGCGGCTTTGAGGCCATCCCACGTATAGCTGAGTGCCTTGAAAACCCGGGACAACCCCCCCTTGGATTTCATCTGTTGGCCGTAGTTTTCAGGGTCTGACATACAAGAGGACTACCCTATTGCCCAGAAAAGGGGGAGGGCAAAGGCATTTTTAACCCCTTTGAAAACGCTTGCCAGAGGGGGGTGCTGCCCTAGGTTTCGTGGTTCCCTGTGCGGGAACCCACCATGCGCGACGACTACCTGCAAGATGCCCGAAAGATCATTCCTGATGCCAACATTCTCATCAATGTTGTCTCCAAGCGTGTGAAGCAGCTCCGCGCCACGGCTGAACGCCCGCAAGGCTCCCCTCCCAAGTACAAGCACCTCTTGGGCGGTGACCTTTACGAGACCCTTTCCCCTGAGGATATCGCCCTCCGCGAAATCATCGAAGGCCGCATCTCCTGGGCTTTCGCCGAGGAAGACCAGGGCCAGGCCTAAGCGCTTTCACGCTGAGGTTTACGGCCATCGGCGGGTAGCCCCGACGCACCACCATGGCCGCACGTAAAGAGCACTCCCTTCCCGAGGTCGGCAATCCGAAAGCCGGCCGGGATTACTTCATTGGTCAGACCTATGAGGCTGGCCTGATGTTGTTGGGTACCGAGGTGAAATCACTGCGCCTGGGACGCGCGAATATCGCGGATTCCTTTGTGCGCCTGACGCCGAAGGGGCCGGTGCTCTTTCACGCTCACATCGCCGAATACGATTTCGGTAATCACAACAACCACGACCCTTACCGCACGCGCAAGCTGCTACTCCATGCGACCGAGGTGGCTAAGTTGAACGAGGAGGTCCGTTCTGGCGGTGCCACGATCATCCCGCTGAAGATTTACTTTAAGCACGGATTGGCCAAGTGCCTGATCGCTGTGGGCAAAGGTAAGAAGCAGCATGATCGTCGTCAGGACATCAAGGAGCGTGACGCCAAGCGCGAGATTTCGCGGGCCATGAGTCGCCGTCGGTGAAGCCGCCCCTCCATCTTATCCTGCTCCACCCGGAGATCGCCCCCAACACCGGTAACATCGGCCGCATGTGTGCAGTCACGGGTTGCGTGCTCCACCTGGTGCACCCCCTAGGCTTTAAAATCGACGACACTAAGTTGCGCCGTGCCGGTATGGATTATTGGCATCAGCTAGATGTCCGTCATCACGAGAGCTGGGAGGCGTTCTTGGCTTCCCCGGGCCGACCGCAGCGGCTCTGGCTCTTCTCGACCAAGACGACGCAGGGCTTTTGGGATGTGCGGTACGCGGAGGGCGACGGGTTGGTGTTCGGTAGCGAGAGCTCCGGTGCTCCCGAGGCCGTGCATGCTTTCGTCGGCTCCGCCCAGACCGTAAAGATACCGCATTTCAATGACCTCACGCGCTCGCTCAACCTTTCGACCGCCTGCGGCATTGCGACCTATGAGGCGCTGCGCCAAGTGAAGGGGTAGGAGCAGGATTGAGGACAGAGTCGAGTGCAGGATTGAGTGCAGGATTGAGGGTTAGGGGTGGGCCTAGACCTCGGCCTCGACTCCGACCTCGACCCGGTCCTCGATTCTGTCAGAAGTATTCTCATGCGAATGCTCAGCTGCTTACTCGCCGTTGCCGCCGTCGCGGCCGAGACCCCGCTGAATCCCGCCGTCGCGCCGGCCCAACTGTTACTTGCCGAAGGTTTTGAAGGTGCTCCGATCGGTGGTATTCCCAAGGGCTACACGAAGGAAGGACCGGTGCGCGTCGTCGACGATATCTTCCACTCCGGCCGTAAGTCCTTACGCATCGAGGCCGCCGTCAAAGGGCCGCGGCGCGTAACGAAGTCGGGACCCGACATCACGGCTATCGGCGGCGAACACTGGGGTCGGCTTTATTTCCGTATCGCGCAGCCGGTGCCGACTTTACCCGATCCAGCTAAAGGCCAAAAGGTGTCTTTGGTCCAGATCGCCTTCGTCAGCGGCAAGGCCTTGAGTCCGCAGTTCAACGACCCCATCGAGACGCGACTAATGGGCACGCATTTCAATGGGGCGGGCGATGTGCAGTATCTCTACAACGTGCAGCCCGCTAAGCGCGGGGAGTTTGGTGTCATTACCACGCCGCGCTTTCGGTTCGGCCCTGAATGGACGCTGGCTGAATGGCACGTCGATAGCGCGACGCAGACCTATCAGTTTTTCCTGAACGGCGAAGAGCTCAAGGAGCTCGCCGTCAGCAACGGGGCGGGCAAGTTTACGCGCTCCGAGATTCCCGCGGCCTTCCAGTCGCTCTCGTTCGGCTTCATCAATTATCAGCCGACCCAGACGCCAGGCTTTACCGTCTGGATTGATGACGTGGCCCTGGGCCGCACCCGGCTGGGCCCAACGGCTCCGCCGGCGGTGCGGGCGAAGTAGCCCGTGCCTAAGCGTTACGGAGGAGGATAACTCCCCCAATCGCGACGGCGCCACCGATCCAGACGCGCGGCCCGGGCCGATTGCCTTCCACGAGCCATTGGAAGAGCAGGGCGAAGAGCGGGGAGAGGGCGACGATGCTGAGCACGATGGCCGACGACTTAGTACTCAGCGCCCATTGATAGCAGGCCACGCCGATGCCCGGCCCGGCGAGGCCATTCATGAGCATCCAGCCGCGGGCCTTGGCGCCTTCGTAGGGTTGCCGGACTTGGGCAAAGAGTCCGTGCGCACGGGTATTCCAAAGGACGAAGGCGAGCACGATGGGTAAGCCGCCGATGAGGCGCAGGAAGCCTTGCGAGAGGCCGTCCGGCAAGGTTTGCCCTGCGGCGAGGCAAGCGGCCTTCGCCATCGGCGTACTCACGGCTCCACAGGCTTGCCCGAGGGCGGCGAGCACGGACAGCGAGACCCCGAGGCGCCAGTGACGGCGGTCGCCTTCCGGTGGCCGGCCTAAGGCAATCGCTACACCGATAAGAATGACGGTCGCCGCCGCCATCTGGGTCCAGGTGGGAGCATGCCCAAGAATAAAATACTCAAGGATGAGCGCAAAGGGCGCCGCCAAGGTCTGCATGATGAGCAGAGCTAAGCCCGCCCCGATGCGGGTGAGTGAGTGGAAGCTAGCGATGTCGCCGATGCCGAGTCCGATAGCTCCGCCGAGGATTAGCCAAGGCCAGCCGGGGAAGAGTAGTCCGCGACCAGAAAGTAGAACGTAGACGCCGATTGCACAGAAGGCTACCGTGATGCGTCCGAGATTTGCGAGGTCAGCCCCGTGGTGATAAGAGCTCCGCCGAGCACAGGTGATCGACCAAGCAAAGAAGAAGGAGGTGAGAAAGGCGAATTCCATCAGTCGAAGCGCTCGATGATGGAGACGCCGACCGCGTCGGCACGCATCCGCCCTTCACCGGTGAGGCGGACTTGCGAACCTGCGGCTTCCATCAGGCCTTCCTCGACGAGTGCCTCGAAAAGATGTGTCACGCGCGCCGGCAGTGGCGTGGCAAAGCGGGCGGCGAGGGCAGCGGGGTTGACGCCCGCGTTCAGGCGTAAGCCAAAGACGAGGGCATCACAAAGCAGGTCGGCCGCGCTGAGGTCCTTGACCTGTTCAAGCACGGGAGTACCGGCTTCGATGCCCTTAATCCATTGGTCAAGGTTTGCGGGGTTCGTCCAGCGGCGCTGGCCCCATTGCGATGCGGCGGAGGGGCCGTAGCCAATCCAAGAGCCCATCTCCCAAGTGATAAGGTTATGTCGACAGGCGTGGCCGGCTCGAGCGAAGTTAGACGTCTCGTACTGCGCGTAGCCGTTGGCCTCAAGCTGCTCCCACGTCTGGCGGTAAAGCCGTGCTTCCAGTTCGCGGTCAATCTTCACCTTACCTTGCGAGAGCTTCACGAACATCGCCGTGTCTTCTTCAAAGGTCAGGCAATACGTGGAAAGATGATCAGGCTGTAGCTCAATGGCCCGGCGGAGGTCTTCGGTCCAGCGTTGTTCGTCCTGGCCCGGAATGGCGAAGATGAGGTCGAGGTTGCGTGAGGCGAAGCCGGCGGCCTCGATGAGCTCCCAAGCCTCCATGATTTGTTTGGGCGAGTGCCGACGGCCCAGTGCGTCGAGCGTCACGTCGTCGAAGCTCTGCACGCCCATCGAGACACGGGTGACGCCAATTTCTTTGAGGGCGGCGAGCTTGTCGGCGCGGACGGAGGATGGTGCGAGTTCGACAGACCATTCGCTCGGTTGACCAGCGGCGCGGGTCATCGCGTGGCCGAGTCGACGTAGGTCGTCGGCGGGAAGGAGGCCAGGCGTACCGCCGCCCCAGAAGGCGGTTTCGACGCGACCTGGCGGGTGGAGTTCAAGTTCGCGTTCGATGGCCGCAAGGTAGCGGTCGATTTCGCCGCGCTTCGGTTGCTCCTGATAAAACGAACAGAAGTCGCAGGACGACGCGCAGAACGGGACGTGCAGGTAGAGGGCCGTCGCGGGCTGGACGGACGGGGTCATCACTCGAGCCCGAGCTGCTTGCGACCGGCTTCGGAAATCATCCGAGGATTCCAGATTGGGTCCCAGACAATCTCGACGGTGGCAGACTCGACTCCAGGGAGGGCTTCTAACTTTGACTTGGCGTCCGCGGCAATGACGGGGCCCATGCCGCAGCCTTGCGCGGTGAGAGTCATCTTGGCGGCGACATTTTGACCACCGCGTTCACCGGGAGTAAGTTCCAGGTGGTAGATGAGCCCGAGGTCGACGATGTTCACGGGAATCTCCGGATCGAAGCAGCCCTTGAGTGCCTCCCAGAGCATGTCTTGGTTGAGCGGGCCAGTGGCCTCGTTCTTCGGCTGCTCGCCATAAAGGCCAATCGCTTCTTGGCCCAAGGCATCGAGGTCTGCCGGTGCGATGCGGAACAGGCCCATACCCGTGCGGACGGTCACCGAACCGCCGAGGGCTTGGCTAACCGTGACTTCGCTGCCCGCCTCGAGTACGACGATGTCCCCGGCAGGGATCAGTGTGGCAGCACAGTCGCGGATAAGCTTATGGACGGAGGACATGCCTTCAAACAGTCGTTTAAAGCCTCGGTGGCAAGCGTGGGGTGCGGCTGATGTGCGTTTGGCGGTGTTAAAGTTGCGTGCCTAGCCCGCACCGAGGGTTGAGGTCTGTCGGCGGCGGGGTAGGGTGCTGGGACCCCCCTCTTATGAAACCAATCAAGTTCTGCCTGGCCGTCCTCATTGCTTGCTTGGCTACTGTCTCCGCCGAGGCCGCTCCTGTCTCGATTTTTGACGGCAAGTCCCTCGCGGGTTGGGAAGGCGATTTGACGTGGTGGCGCGTGCAGGACGGTGAAATCCGCGGTGGGTCCTTTGAACGTACGGTCACCAAGAATCAGTTCCTCGCGACCGAGAAGCAGTATCAAAACTTTGACCTGCGCCTGAAGTTGCGCCTCACGGGCACGGGCTTCGTCAACAGCGGTGTCCAGATCCGCAGCGTTCGCGTGCCCAACAACACGGAGATGAGCGGTTACCAAATCGACTATGGTCCTGGTTGGTATGGCAAAATCTACGATGAGAGCCGCCGCAACAAGGTCATCGCCGATTCGGCGGACCCCAAGGCCGTCGTCGCCGCCATCAAGGCCGGTGAATGGAACGAGTACCGCATTCTCGCTGAGGGCCGTCGTATCCGCACGTGGGTCAATGGCGTGCCCGCGCTCGATTACACCGAGGCTGACCTGACCATCGCGACCGATGGGAAGATCGGCCTGCAGATCCACTCCGGCGGCAAGGCCGAGGTGCAGGTGAAGGATATCGCCATCGAGGAGCTGCCGGCGACGCCGGCCGAGATGACTTGGGAGAAGGTGGTGACCGCAACGCCCGCTAAAGCTGCGGCCGCCCCGAAGAAGAAGGACACCACCTATAACGATGTCCAAGGGACGCGTCGTTCCGCCGAGGAGCAGCA
>CAITUF010000299.1 GCA_903895475.1 uncultured Opitutia bacterium
GCCGCCGTGGGCAGATAATCTTGGCGCCCACGCACGTCTTTGTCGGCGGCGAGTTGCCCGGTTAAAAGGCCCGCCGCGAGGAGCTTGCTACGGAGCGGGTTGAGTAGCGTGTCGCTGTATTGCGACCAGGTGATGGCTTCCTCAGTTGAGAGGTCCAAGACGATTAGGTTCTGGTCGGGGATGCCGCGATGCCGCATGAACGCCTTCGCCAGTTCGACGCCCGCCGGGACTTTGCCGTTGGCGACGACGACCGTCGTGGCAGGCGTGAGCTCAGCGCGTCCGCCGGCGGCGCACGCGAGAATCAGTAGCAGTAAGAGGGACCGAACCATGCCCCAAACTTAACGCCCTGCGTCCGTCGCGAAAGCGTAAACGCTGGTTACTGCTTCGAGCGCACGCGCAAGGCGTATGCGGTGATGCCTTCAGTAATGGCTTCCGCCAGCTTCTGGCGGTAGGCGGCGTTGGCGATCTGGGCGCCTTCGGTCCGACTGGAGACGAAGCCACCTTCCACGAGGACGCCAGGACAGTTCAGGGGGCGTAGGACCGCAAAGCGCGACCGCCGGATGCCGCGGTCCTCGGCGCCAGTGGCCTTGATTAACGAACGCTGTATATTCCAGGCGAGGAGTAGGTTAAAGGTATCAAAGCGGTTACCAGGTTCGGCGGTGATATCCGCGCGGCTGGAAGCTTTATTCGTCGAGGATTGTCCCGCCGGGGTGAGGCAGTAGGTCTCAATCCCCGAGCTGCTGGCATCTCCCTTGGCGCCACCATTGTAGTGTAGGCTGACGAAGAGGTCGGCCTTGAGTTTGTTCGCCGCCGCGGGGCGGTCGTCGAGGTCGACAAAGAGATCTTTCTCTCGCGTGAGGATGACTTCAAAGCCGCGTTTCTCGAGGAGGAGCTTGATTCGTAAGGCGGTGTCGAGGGTGGCCGCTTTTTCAGTATAACCCAGCGCCGCACTGACAATACCAGGGTCCTTACCGCCATGCCCCGGGTCGATCAAAATACGCTTGGTCCCCGGTAGCTGCGGAGGCAAACGCCAGAGCAAGGGGACCAGGACTTTATCATAGTCGCGCCGTGTGACGGTGAGTTTCGCTTTCTTCTCGTCGATGGTGTCTTCGAGGAAGACTTTCACGCCGCCAACGAGGACGTGGTCGCGGTTCTTCTCCGCATAGAGGTCGGGCCAGGCTTTGGCACTGAAGCGTTCCACCGCCGCAGGGTCGCCCTTCTGGGCAACCTCTTGAAACCCCAGCAGGCGCACGGAGTCGCCGAGGTAGATGTCTTGGCTAGCCGCACCGAACAGGGCGGTGCCCCCAAATAGGGCGAATAGGGCAGCGCAGATGCTTAGGCGACAGCGCACGACCTCACTCCGGATCGTTCTCGCCGTTGTCCACTGCGGAGTCGTCTTCGCCGTCGTCCTCGGCTGGCGATGCGTTGTGGATTAACTTGCGTCGATTAGCCTGTAAAGGGGTCATGCCCACGACGATGGCACGGCCACTGCGCTTCGGCTCGTTGTCGCGCGTGGCGATGTGGATCAAGGCTTCGATCGCACGCTTCATGGTCTCAAGGCCGATTTCTGGGTGCTCGAGTTCGCGGTAGCGGTATTGCAGGAGCAGCTTCACCTTGTGGCCGTGATACAGGAAGTTTTCGGCGCGGCGTACCTTGATGAAAAGGTCATGCACATCGATACGTGGGCGGAGTTTGATCTCCTTGACCTTGGTCGCGGTCTTCTGGTGCTTATGCTTCTTCGCTTCTTCGTAGAGGTACTTGCCGTACTCCATGAGTTTGCACACCGGGGGCGTGGCCGTCGCCGCAATCTCGATGAGGTCGACGCCGAATTCACGGGCCAACTCTAAGGCCTTGGCGGTCTGCATGACGCCGAGCATTTCGCCTTTGGGCGAGATGACGCGAATCTCGGTCGCACGGATGCGGTCGTTACGCTTGGGTCCTTTATCCTCCCGGCTGCGGAAGTTTCCGCGTTGTTGACCAGAGCTACTGGATGAGGAACTCGGCCGGGGGCCGTTCGGGCGATAGGGCGGTGGCATTAGGTATCTTCGTGCGTGTCGTTACGTGCCTAAACTCCCCTTGAATGCGGTTGGGTTCAAGCACCGATTACACCGAAGACCGCTTAACGTCGGCCCAGCAGAATAATTTATTTCAAGGCGGCAATGGCGGCGAGGACCTGGCTGCCGTGCTCAGCGGCTTCGACTTTCGGAATCACTGCCAAGAGTTTTCCGTCTTCATCGAAGAGGTAAGCGGCCCGCAGTGGGCCTAAGTACTTTTTGCCGTACATGGATTTTTCGACGATCGCATCCATGGCCTGCGAGAACTGGTCCTCTGGGTCCGCCACTAAGGTGTACTTGAAGCCATGCTTGGCGGCATACTTGGAATGGGAGGCGCAGGTGTCCCGGGATACGCCGATAATCGTAAACCCTTGCTTACCAAGTACTTTCTCGTGTTTTGCGAGGTCCGCCGTCTGCTTATCACAGGCCGAGGTGTTATTGCGCATGTAGACCGAAACGACCGTCGGACCGTCCAAGAGCTTAGCAAAGGGGCCATTGACGGCCTTTCCGTCGACTAAGGCGTCGATTTTAAAGGATAACTTAGGCTTTTTTCCAGGTGTCAGCATGGCAATAGGGTGAGATGGGTACACTGCGGAGGGGAGGCGATCGGTGGGCTTTGTCAAACGGGGCAGGGTTTTCGCAAATAACTGTACCGCCCGCCGGCTTCCTCGCCCTTTCCCCTTTACAAACCACCCCCAGTCTTCTTTGTTCAGCCCCTTTCCGCCATGCAAAAGACCCGCAAGTCAGTCTCCAAGCGCTTTAAGGTGACCGGTACCGGCAAAGTGATGCGTCGTTCCTCGAACACGCGCCACCTGCTCAGCTCCAAGTCCCGCAAGCAGCGCCGTCGTGCCAACAAGTCCAAGCGCGTCGACTCCGGCTTCGAGAAGAAGATGCTGGCTTCGATGCCTTTTGCCTAAATCGGCGATCCCCTCTGGCCAAAAGGGTGTTCTCAAGGCGACCCCGCGGCCTCTTATAAACCAATAATCATACCATACCAACATGCCTCGTGCAACCAACGGTCCAGCCACTAAGGCGCGCAAACGTCGCGCCATTCGTGCCGCTAAGGGCTACTTCGGAAATAAATCACGCCTGTACGTCTACGCTCTCGAAGCCGTCCAGCGCGCGCAGAAGTTCGCTTACCGCGATCGTCGCAAAAACAAGTCCACTTTCCGCCAGCTATGGATCGTGCGTCTGAACGCTGCCTGCCGTCCCCTCGGCATCAGCTACAGCCGCCTGGTCAATGGTCTCAAGAAGGCGAATATCACGATCGACCGTAAGAACCTCAGCGAGCTCGCGATTCACGACGCTCCGGCGTTCGTGTCCATCGTGACCAAGGCTAAGGCCGCGTTGAAGTAAGCGCGCTGCCAGCGTCACCTCGAAGGCCCCGGTCACCCCGGGGCCTTTTTGTTTTCACAGGGGTGCTTTCGCTTGCCGATTGGCCCCGCCCACGCACAAATCAAGGGCATGCAGCAGCAGCTCGCCCAGCTCGTCGCCACCGCCCAGCAGGAGGCCCTCGCCGTCACGTCCCGTGCCGAGCTGGAGGCCTTTAAGGCGCGCGTGGTCGGCCCCAACGGCTCCCTCACCGCGGTGATGAAGGGGATGGCCACGTTGTCCAAAGAGGAACGCCCCGTCGTGGGTAAGCTGATCAACGAGGCGAAGCGGTCCGTCGAGGAGCTGCTCGCCGCCTTACTCCTTAAGGTCGAGGACGCCGAAATTTCCGCTGCCTTGGGCACACCGTGGGATGCCACGCTCACCGGCCCCGATGCTCCCGCGGGTTCCCTCCACCCGCTCACGCGTACGCGCGAGCGGATTCTCGCTTCGTTCCGTAAGCTCGGCTTCACGGTCGCCGAGGGTCCCGAAATCGAAACAGAGTGGCATTGTTTCGACGCACTCAACACGCCCGCCGATCACCCCGCGCGTGACATGCAGGATACGCTCTACATGCCGAAGGCTTTCCGCTCGGCCGACGCGCCACGTAAAGGTGAAGAGGCCCTCGTGCTGCGCACCCACACGTCGAGCGTCCAGGTGCGCACGATGCTTTCCCGTAAGCCGCCATTCCGGATCGTGGCCCCGGGTCGTTGCTTCCGCCGCGATGCCGTCGACGCGACACACTCCGCCAACTTCCATCAGGTCGAGGGTCTTTGGATCGACCGTAATGTGACGCTCGCCGATTTACGCGGGGTGCTCGATTTCTTCGTAAAGGAGACGTTCGGGCCCGACGCCGAAATCCGCCTGCGTCCGTCGTTCTTCCCCTTCACGGAGCCGTCCTTCGAAATGGACCTACGCTCGCCGAACCTCGGCCGTCTGTCCAATCGCTGGCTCGAAATCATGGGCTGCGGTCTGGTCGACCCCAAGGTGCTCGAGCTCTGTGGGCTCGACCCGGAGGAATTCTCCGGCCTGGCCTTTGGGCTCGGGCTCGAACGCATCGCGATGCTGGTCCACGGCATCGATGACATCCGCCATTTCTACAATAACGACCTGCGCTTCCTGCGCCAGTTCGCCTAAGCCATGAAAGTTTCTTTCCAAGCGCTCTCCCGCCACGTCGACCTTTCCGGGGTCACGACCGATCGTCTCGCCGAGGTGCTCCCGATGCTGGGGCTCGAGGTGGAGTCAGTCCACACTTTCGGCCTCGCACCGCTGCCCCTCGTGGTGGTCGGCGAGATCGTATCGTTCGAAAAACACCCGTCCGCCGATCGTCTGAGCGTCTGTCGCGTCGATGTGGGTGATGGTAATCCACGCCAAATCGTTTGCGGCGCCAAGAACTTTAAGGCGGGCGACCGCGTGCCCGTCGCCCTACCCGGTACGGTGATGCCCGGTGGTTTTGAAATTAAGGTCTCGAAACTCCGCGACGTCGATTCGGCAGGCATGCTGTGCTCGTCCGAAGAGCTGGGCCTCGGCAAGGGTGAGGATGGGCTGCTCATCCTGACGTCCCAACAGCCTGCCCCCGGGACGCTGCTCAATAAGTTATTCGGCGCTCCGGACACAGTACTCGAGATTTCCGTGACGCCAAACCGCGGCGATTGCCTCGGTCTCCGTGGGGTTGCCCGTGATGTGGCCGCTGCCCTCAACTTGCCGTTGAAGCCGCTGACGGTGAAGACGGCCGCCGGGCTCGCCACCGCGCCGACCGCTCACGATGCATTCGGTTTCGTCCGCTCGTCCTCTGAGTTCTGTCCTTACTACACGTTACGCACGTTGAAGAACGTGAAGGTGGGCCCGAGCCCGGATTGGCTGCGTCGTGACCTCGAAGCCGCGGGTCTGCGTCCAATCAATAACGTGGTGGATATCACCAACTGGGTACTGCTCGAACTGGGACAGCCGCTCCATGCGTTCGACGCAGCCAAGGTTTCCGGTGGCATCGAAGCTCGCCCCGCCCGGGAGGGTGAGGAGCTCGTGCTACTCGATGGCAAGAAGGTGAAACTGGAAACGGGGATCTGCGTCATCGCCGATGCCCAGCGTCCACTCGTCGTCGCCGGTGTCATGGGTGGCACCGAAAGCGGGGTGACTAACGCCACGACCACCGTCCTGCTCGAAGCGGCTTGGTTCAAACCTGGCGAAATCCGCCGCGTCGCCCGCCGTCTCGGCGTGTCCACCGATTCTTCGCACCGCTTCGCCCGTGATGTGGATCCCGCCGGCGTTGAACTGGCTTCGCGTCTCGCGACGGACTTACTCATCGAACTGGCCGGCGCTGAAGTGGTCGGCCCCGCCGTTGTCGTGGGCCAACCGCCCCGCGCCGATGCCAACATCGCACTGCCCACGGGCTACGTGGCCGCTAAGTTGGGCACGGCCATCGCCGATGCCGACGTGACCCAAGCGTTCCAGCGCTTGGGCTTTACGGTCTCGTCGACTTCGACCGGCTTCTCCGTGCTGGTGCCGTCGTTCCGCTCCGATGTGACGCGCCCCATCGACCTAGTCGAAGAATTCATCCGCATCCACGGGACCGATAAGGTGCCCGCGGGTCGCCCCATCGCACCCTTGCCGGGCGACGAGGATACGCGTTCTTCTGGTTTCACCCGCGAGGTGGCTATCCGTCTCGCCGGCGCTGGTTTCACGGAGTGCTGTCACTACACTTTACGCGATGCCGCTGAGGTTGCCCGTACGCTTGGTGAGGCCGCGACCCCGCAGTTGGCCCTCGAGAACCCGCTCACGGCCGACCAATCGCATGTGCGTGCATCGCTCGTCCCCGGCCTCACCGCCGCCCTCGCCCTCAATGTCTCGGTCCATGCCGATCCTCGCGGTCTCTTCGAGGTTGGGGTCGTCTTCCGTCCGCAAGCTGATGGCACGGTGCGCGAATTCCTCGCGGTGGCCTTCGCCGCTCCGGCCGAATCTCTCGTCCGTTCCTGGAAATCGCGCGAGGCCTTTGATGTCCTGCGCGCCAAGCGTCTGCTATCCGACGTCGCCACGCTCGCCGGCGTGACGGCTTCTCGCCTGTCCTTCGGTGTCGCCACGGGTGGTCTCTGGCAGGCCGACCATGCTTCTTCTTTAGTCGATCGCGGCCGCTCCGCTGACGGTGCCTGCGGCGTCCTTGACCTCCGCTGGACGCGTTCACTGGGGCTGAAGGGTTCCATCGTGGCCGGCGAATTCCTGCTGCCTCGCTCCACGTTCGCCGACGCACTCCGTATCCCGCGCTTCGAGGCGTTCTCGTCCTTCCCGCCCGCCACGCGCGATGTTGCCGTCATCGTGCCGACCACTACCGCCGCCGGCGAGGTGCTCAATCGCGTCCAACAGGCTGCCGCCAAGGCCGCCGGTAAGGAGTTCGCCTTGGAGTCGGTCAATTGTTTCGACGTCTTCAGTGGCCCGGGTCTGCCCGAGGGCACGCGTAGCGTAGCCTTCGAGATTCGCTGGCGCCACGCGGCCCGCACGCTCACCGACGAAGAAGCGAACCGCGCTATGGCCACCGTCATCGCCGCACTCGAGAAGGGTGCTGGCTGGACCATCCGCAGCTAATCGCCATGGCCGAAGGTTTTGACATCGACCATCTCGCGAAGCTCGCCCGCCTCAGCCTCACTCCCGAGGAGAAGGCGCTGTATTCGTCCCAGCTGAATTCCATCATCGGTCACTTCCAGGCGCTAGCGCAGGCCGACCTGCCTACGTCCATCGACGATGCCCGCGTGGTTCGTGAATCCGCCCTGCGCTCGGATATTCCCGGCCCGTCCCTCGGTGCCGAGGCGGTGACCCGGATTGCACCGGCTTCGCGTGATGGGCAAATTTCCGTCCCGCGCGTCGTGGACGACGAAGCCTAAGCCATGGCTGACATTCTCCACACGCTTTCTGCCGCCGAATTGGGCCGCCGCCTCACCGCGGGCACACTGACGTCCCGCGCGCTTTGCGAGGCGCTCATCGCCCGCTACGATGTCTTAAACGATAAGGTCGGCGCATTCACGCACCTCGATCGCGCGGATGTCCTCGCCCAAGCCGACGCTTCCGATGCGCGCCGTCAGGCCGGACAGGGTAGGGGCCCCCTCGAAGGTATCCCCGTCGCGATTAAGGATAATATCGCTGTTAAGGGTCAGCCGCTGACTTGCTCCAGCAAGATGCTGGCGTCGTTGGTGTCGCCGTATGACTCTCATGTGACCGAGCGTCTCCGCGCTGCCGGTGCCATCCTCTACGGTCGTTTGAACATGGATGAGTTCGCGATGGGTTCGTCTACTGAGAACTCCGCGGTCCGCAAGACGTTCAACCCTTGGGATTTGACCCGTATCCCTGGTGGCTCTTCCGGTGGTAGCGCCGCCGCCCTCGCAGCCGGCCTCATTTCCTTTTCGAGGGCTTTTATGTTCTGCCGGGCCTCCATTGCTCGCTGTAAGTAATCTGTTGGAACGAACAGAGCTTCCTGAGGAACTGTTGCCAGGCTAAAATAAGCGTA
>CAITUF010000300.1 GCA_903895475.1 uncultured Opitutia bacterium
GACGCTGTGCACAACAACCTGCACAAGACCTGGACCGTCCCGCATGGCGGCGGCGGCCCGGGCGACGGCATCGTCGGCGTGTCCGCTCGTCTCGTCGACTTCCTCCCTGGCTATCAGATCGAGAAGCAAGGTGACCGCTTCGTGCCGGTCCGCCCCAAGCACAGTATTGGTTCCTTCCATCGCCACTGGGGTAATTTCGCGCACAAGGTGCGCGTTTACTCCTACCTTCTCCGCCTCGGTCACGCCGGCGTCCAGCGCATGTCCGCGATGTCCGTCCTCGCCAGCCGCTACCTCTTCAACCGCTTGGGCAAGCAGTTCCCCTCCCTGCCGACCGCCGCCGATGGCGTGCCGCGTATGCATGAGTTCATCCTCACGCTCACGGAAGAGGACTTCAAGCGCATCGAAGCTGCCGGCATCCCGCGTGCGAATATCATCTCCCGCGTCGGGAAGCTCTTCCTCGACTTCGGTTTCCACGCCCCAACGGTCGCCTTCCCGGAAGTCTTCGGCCTCATGATTGAGCCGACGGAATCCTACACGAAGGACGAACTCGATCGCTTTGCTGACGCCGTAGTGGCCATCGGCGAGCTGATCCGTTCGAACCCGGAAGTACTCAAGGCCGCGCCACGCTTCACGCCAGTCGACCGCGTCGATGAAGTCGCCGCAAACCGCACCTTAGTCCTCAGCGAGCACCTCACGGCCTTGCCGAAGATTAACGAGAATCGCCTCTCACCGGTCCTCCTCAACGCGATGCCCATCGCCGAGATCAAGGCCCGCATCCTGGCGACCGTCTAAGACTCGGCCTCAGACCGCTAAGGGCAGACGCACGCGGAAGGTAGTCCCCCGGCCGACTTCGCTGGTGACAGCGATCGTGCCGCCGTGGGCCTCTACGGCCTGCTTGACGATAGCAAGGCCGAGGCCAGCCCCTTCGGCGTGACGCGAGCCTTCGGGGTCGATGCGGCGAAAGCGTTCGAAGATATGCTCTAGATTCTCGGCGGGGATGCCGCGGCCATTGTCGGCCACGGTCAACTCCGCCTGCCCCTCTACGAGGCCCGTCGCAACGACCACGCGCACGCCCGCGGGATTGTGGAGGATTGCGTTCATCACGAGGTTGAGAATCACCCGACCCAGTCGCGCCGGATCGGCCAAGACGGAGACCCCTTCGAGCTTCGCTTCCAAGGTGGTACCCTTCTCTCGTGAGAGCCTAGCTAGCAGCGCCACGGCTTCATCGGCGAGGTCGGCGAGGTCGCAAGGAGACTTTTCCACCGGCTGTGCCAAGTCGCCGTGGGCCAGTTCTAAGAGCCCATCCGAAATGGTCTTCATGCGGAGGGCGGCGTGTTTGACCGTCTCCAGGGCCTGTCGATATTCCTCTGGCGTCCGTTCTTGGCGCAGGGCGCTCTGGCTATCGGAAAGGATGACTGTGAGCGGAGTCCGGAGCTCGTGCGAGGCATCGGCCGTGAACTGCGTCACGCGGTCACGGGCTTCGTTCATCTTTCCAAAGGTGTCATTCAAGACAACGGCCAGACGGCCTAATTCGCTCTCGGTGTCCTCCGCGTCAATCTTCCGCCCGTAATCACCGGCCGCGATGCCCTCAGCGTCAGCGGCGATGCGGTCGATGGGGCGCAAAGAGCGTCCGGCCAGAATCCAACCGATGCCCCCACCCAAGACGACGAGGATGACGCCTCCGAGGGCGAGCTTCCAGCCTAGCAGATGAAGTTCAGCCTCGAGGGCGTGCGTATCCGTGCCGAAGACCACCATCATCTGACCCGGTGGGCGGTGGACCAGCATGCGTTGCCCCAGAAAAGAGACCATCAGGTTGACGGGCGGGCGGCCCTTCGCCGCGCCTTCGGTCTCATCAAAAATCTCTTCACGGCAGCGATCGACCAGGGCGGACTCAACGGGTGCCAATGGAGTCTGAAATTGGACTGGCCCAACCATGTCGGCAGCGAAGACCCAAGTCTTCTCCTTGGCCAAGGCCGCTTGGGCGACCTCCCCCTTGGCTTGGCGTTGCGCCGGTGTGTCCTGAGTCCGCGGCCGAACATTAGCATTCGGCGGCGGCGTGCGCGGGCCATTATTTCCTGGAAGGAGGTCATTCACGGCCCCCATGTGCTTTGCCATCATCTCACGCAACTGAAGGTCGACGGCTTGCAGCCGGTTCTGGCGCGCGTGTTGATAGAAAGCCACGAGCAGCACGGTCGCCGTGGCGGCGAGTAACCCAAAGTTCCAGGCGAGGATACGCCAGCGAATGGAGTGGAAGACCATGGCCTAGTTTCCGGCGGGGATTTCGTAGCCCATGCCACGGCGGGTGCGGATGAGCTCCGTCCCCAGTTTGCGGCGGAGATTACAGACGTGGACCTCGAGGAGGTTGGAGAGCGTATCCTCGTTCTCGTCAAACAAGTGCTCGTAAAGTTCGGCCCGCGTCACGACCGCGCCACGGCGGTGCGCTAGATACTCCAACAAGGCATACTCTCTCCCCGTCAAGGCCTCGGGCTGACCCGCCTTGGTGACGCGGCGGGACACGGTATCGATGACAACGCCCTCGATGGTGAAAGTCGCCCCGCCTACGCTATGGTTACGACGAACGAGGGCCCGGAGGCGGGCGAGGAGCTCCTGCTGCACGAAAGGCTTCGCGAGGTAGTCATCAGCGCCGAGGTCGAGGCCTACGACGCGATCCTCCACCGAGTTACGGGCGGTGAGCATCATGACGGGCGTCCGCTTCACGCTACGCAGACGACGGAGTACCTCGCGACCGTCCATACCCGGCATCATGTAATCGAGCACGATTGCGTCGTATTCAAAATCCTTCGCCTTCTGGAGGCCGTCGACCCCGTTTGCCGCCGCATCGACGGCATACCCTTCCTCACGGAAAAGCTTCGCCAGCCCATTACGGAGGTCTGCTTCGTCTTCTACGATAAGGATGCGCATCGGGAGCTGGTCCTATATTCTACCCTGACCGCCCTTAATCCAAGATTAAGAAGCGTCCGGACCTACTCGACCTCGATGAACCTGCCCCGGGAAATAGCAGCGTAGGCTCCACAGATGAGCGCCGATGCCCCGCAGACCCAGAAAACCTGCGCAGAGCTGATGCCGAAAGCCTCACGTGAAAGCCATTGGACGCCGGCGGCAGCCATAATCCCGAGGAAGCTCAGGCTACTCACGCTACCCTGCACCGCGCCTTTGCTCTCAGGCGAAGGGCGATGCTGGATGACGGAAACGACTGGGACGATGAACAGGCCAGCGGAGAAGCCCAAGGTGGCCATGCAGATACGGAAAGTATCGGCCGTGACGCCTTCCATCCCCATCGGGATGGTGCTCAGGGCTAGGCCGAGCGCGCCAAGCGGGACGAGGCGATATTCGATGCGACCGCGGGAGGCATAACCCGCGACGACGCTGCCGATGCCGATACCGACGGCCAACCACACGTTCATCATGCTGTTCTGGGTGTCGGTCAGATTTAGGACGCTCTTACAAAAGACCACCATGTTCATCATCACCAAGGCCGAGATGAAATAGAAGCCGGTATTACCCCAGCACGCGCGCCAGAGATCCCGATCCTGTTTCATGATCCGGAGCTGACGCCAGAGGTCGGTGACGGGATTGATGCGGACTGGGCAGGTCGGATCGGCTGCGGGAACGGGCGTGACCTGGCGACTGAACAGCCAGCCGACGAAGGCAATGACCATGAGGATAGGGCCGGCGATCCACTCGCGTCCCTCCTTCAAGAAGGCGTCGGAGAAGATTCCGGCGGCGACCACGCCGAGGATGACGCCGAGAAAAGTAAGCAGCTCAAGGATACCGTTACCCCAAGAGAGTTTGTCGTGCGGTAAAATTTCTGGTAGGATTCCATACTTAGAAGGGGCAAAAATAGCACTGTGACACCCCATCAGGAAGATAGCCCCTAACAAAAGCGGTAAGCTTTCGAACCACAGGGCGACCCCCGCGAACGCCATGATGCCCATCTCCGCCGTCTTCACATAGACCATCATGCGCTGCTTACTGTTACGGTCCGCCAGCCAGCCCCCTAGCATCGCAAAGAGGATGAAAGGGGCCGAGAAAACCGCCGTCACCAAAGCGACCAACTGATCGTTCGCTGCTTCCCCAGCCTTGGCCTTGGTGGCGCCAGCTAGAAGGACGAGGATGATCAGTTGTTTGAGCGCGTTATCGCTAAAAGCGTTCTGGAACTGGGTTGCCATCAGGCTCCAGAAACCTCGTTGCCAGCCAACATGAGAAACGGCTGAAGACGAGGGGGAGTGCATGGAGCATCTCACCTCCCTGACATGGGAATGACAATCCTATTAGATACCTAGAACTTTAGCTGAGCGAACAGCTCCAAAGCCGACTGCGAGCGGTTAAGGATGTAAACATGGTAGCCGGGGACGCCGCGGCCGAGCAGGCCGCGCACCTGCCGCACCGCCCACGAGACACCAACCCTCCGCTGGGCTTCCTCATCTTCACCGCAGGCTTCGAGTTCCTGGATGAGTGCCGCGGGAATCTTGGCCTGACAAAAACCACAGAAACGACGGGCCTGCTTGAGCGAAAGCACCGGCATGATGCCTGGGAGAATCGGCACGGAGACGCCGGCCGCACGGGCCCGGGCGACGAACCGAAAGTAGTCTTCGTTATCCAGGAAGAGCTGGGTGGTAACGAAGTCGGCACCAGCGGCGACCTTGCCCGCCAAGTGTCGGATGTCCGACAGGTCGTCCGGCGAGCTAGGATGACGCTCGGGGAACCCGGCAACGCCGATGGCAAAGCGTCCCGGACGCTCCCGGCGAATAAGGTCAACCAGACCCAAGGCATGCGCGAAGCCTTCTGGGTGTGCCGTGAACTCGGCCTGCCCTTTCGGCGGATCGCCCCGCAGCGCCAAGATGCCGGCAAAGCCCGCATCATCATATTTCGCAATGATATCAGCCAGTTCCGCCCGACTGTGGCCCACGCAGGTCAGGTGGGCGATGAGTGGAAAGCCCGCTTGCACGAGCTTGGAGCCGTATTCAAGGACGGTCGAGCGGTCGGAGCCACCGGCGCCATAGGTGAAAGACGCAAAGTCGATGCCCAGTGGCTGCAAAGCCCGCGCGGTGTCCAACATCGCCGCAGCTTCCTCGGGCTTCTTTGGCGGGAAGAACTCCACGGAAACCGTCGGGCGATCGGGTGACCGCAGGCGGGAGAGGAACGCATCTCTTAACATCGCATCAACCTATCTAGATTTGATGATGTAAGTCAAGGACTGACGGCTGCCTAGCGTTTACCGTCAGTTTTACGCTGATTGGCAGGGAGTTCCTCGGGCAGGGCCAGATGGTAGGCCATGACCATCCAGCAAAGCATGAC
>CAITUF010000301.1 GCA_903895475.1 uncultured Opitutia bacterium
AAGCCGCGCAGATGCCCCCCGCCGAGCAGGCCGCCATCCGGAAGAAAGCCGCCGAGCTGCGGGCCAACATCGAAGAGCTGTAGTCTGAGAAAGGTGGTAGCGGTTGGCGGTTAGTGGAGAGGGTGCGGCTAGGTTGGCACGCAGTGCCAACCCTACCAAGATACAGCTAAGGCAGCTGCGACTTGGCCCTCGACGCTGCCCTCGACGCTGCCCTCGACTCAGTCATCGACTCAGCACTCGACTCTACGATCGACCCTCTAACCAATTCTGCTCCAAAGGACCTTGAGGTAACGACCCTCGGGGTGGTTGGAGACGTTGGGGTGATCGCCGCCTGGGCCGGTGCGGTCGAAAATCTGGAGGCGCTTCTGGTAGCGGTGCGCAGCTTTGCTGACGAGGTCTTCGAAGGCTTCGGGCGAGACGAGGCCCGAGCAGGAGCAAGTCACGAACACGCCGCCGGGGGCGACGATCTGCATAGCGAGAACGTTGAGGTCATTATATTTCTTCAGGCCTTCGGCTTCGAATTCTTCGTCGCGGCTGTCGACAAATTTGGGCGGATCGCAGAGGACGAGGTCCCAGGTCTTACCGTTCTTCTGCATCTGACGAATCCAGCTAAAAGCGTCCGCATGCACGAATTCAACGCGCGCGTTGTTGAGGTTCGCGTTGCGCTTGGCCATCTCGATGGCCTTTTCGTCGAGATCGACCCCGGTGACTTCCGTGGCGCCGGCCAGCTTGGCGGCGATGGAGAAGCCGCCGGAATAGCAGCAGAGGTCGAGGACCTTGAGGCCCTTGGCCAAGGCACCAAAGCGCCGGCGGTTGTCGCGCTGGTCGCAGAAGAAGCCCGTCTTGTGGCCTTCAGCGAAGTCGACTTCTTGAATCATCCCGAACTCCTTGATTTTGACGAAGCGCACGGCCGACTTCGGCACGTCGGTCGGCATGATGCCTTCGATGCGGGCCACGTGTGGGTCGACTTGAACAATCTCGCGCTTGGTGCCGACCGCGTCATGCAGGATCGGAATCCAGCGGGGTAGGCGGCGCATCACGCCGAGAGAGGAGACTTCGATGGAAAGCACGTCACCGAGGCGGTCGACGATGAGGCCCGACAGGAAGTCGGCATCGCCGTTGACGACGCGATAGGCGTCGGTGTCGGCGTCGAGCTTGAGGAGGTCCTTGCGTAAGGCGGCGGCCCGGCGGATGGCCTGCTCGAACCAAACGTCATCGGGCTTACCTGGGGTGGCCTTGAGGATGCGCAGAGCGATGGGGGCACCGGCATTCCAGAACCCGTAGCCGATGAAGGAACCCTGCTTATCGTAGGCCGAGACGACATCGCCTTGGCGGGCGTCGGGCGAGACTTCGCCCACCATGGAGCGGAAGATGTTTGGCTTGGACGTGAACGTCTTCAGCTGCACCCATGGCTTCTCGCGCGCGATGGGCGCGGGGATATTGGAGAGGCCACCCATGGTGTCGGACATATCCCCAAGGTTCAGAGTCAGGGCCGACTTGGCAAGCCCCGCCCTAGGCGAGGCCGCAGATTAACCGATGAAGCTGCAGATATACTGACAGATGCCCGAGTTCACGGTGATCGTGAAGCCAGCCTTCGGGGCCACGTAGAAGTGTGTGCCAGCGGCGTAGGTCTTGACCTCGGTGGTGCCGTCCTGGACCACGGTGCAGGAGCCATCGGTGATTTCCATGATCTCAGCCTTATCCGTACCGAAGTGGTAGGTGCCGGCGTAGATCAGACCCACGGTCTTCTTGGCGCCATCGGCGGTGAGGATCGTGTGGGAGACGACCTTGCCGTCGAAGTAGACGTTGGCCTTGGCGATTGCGGTGACGTTCTTGAATTCCATGGGAGCAGTTAGGTAGGGGACGGACGGGCAGGGGTAAAGGGGAAATGAGGTAAAGCAGGTGCAAAGGTGTAAAGGTGCGAACGTGTAAAGGTGGAGACAGGGTACGGAGTACAGATTACAGAGTACGGAGTACGGATTTCGAGAGGCACTGGGGAAACGGCGGCCAACGGGTAGGGGCGTGGTGCTGGCCTGCGAGGGTACAGATTACGGAGTACAGATTTCGAGAG
>CAITUF010000302.1 GCA_903895475.1 uncultured Opitutia bacterium
CCCAAGTTCTGCGGCCTCGAAATCGTCCAGAGCCCCCTCTTCGGCCCCGAGTGGCAAGGCAATGCCATCACGAACGACTTCCGTGCGCACCGCATCGTTCGCTTTGCCTTCAACGACTTCACCGCCGACGCCAAGGCGAAGTCTGGCTACATCACCAAGGCCCAAACCGACCTCGTGCGTACGAGCGACGCGTCGTTCCGCCCCATTGGCGTCGCCATGGGCCCCGACGGCGGCATCTACATCGCCGACTGGACCAATCCGATCATCAACCACGGGGAAGTCGACTTCCGCGATCCGCGCCGCGACAAGCAGCACGGCCGCATCTGGCGCATCGCACCGACGGCCAGCAAACCGATTGCCTGGGAACCCCTTGCTGGTCAAAAGCCGGCGGCCTTACTCGCTAAACTCACCTCAGCGAATCGCTGGGAATTCGAACAGGCCCGCCGCGAACTCCTGCTCCTCGACCAAGCGTCGCTCCAAAAAGCCGTCAGTGGTTGGGCTAAGGATGAGGTCAGCCGACGCCACGCCGCTTGGTTACTCAGCGGTCGTACGGACAGCCCCGCCGAACTCTTGGCCATGCTGAAGAGCACCGATGCCGTCACCGTGCAGGTTGCCCTCCGCGAGCTCGGCAAGGCCAACCGCTTGGTGCAGCCGAAAGACGTTCCAGCGATTGCCGCTACTCTTAAACACGCCAACCCCCGTGTGCAGCTCGAAGCCTACCGCGCCTTGGCTCGGGTCGGAACGTTCGCTTCGGCGGATGCCATCCTCGACAACCTCCCCAACAACCCAGAAGACAACTTCTTAGACTTCGCCGCGTGGACGAGTGGCAACGAAGTGGCCCAGACCTGGTTTAAAGCCATCGTAGCCCAGCCTGACCTCCTGAACGGCCGTGAAGCTAAGCTGGACCGACTCGTCAAGACCGCTGACCCCGTGGTGAGCGGCCCGCACATCCAAGCCCTTTTCAAGGGACGCACCATCGATACTGCGGGCTCGGGTCCTTGGATTGAACTCATCGGCAAGGCCGGCGGTGAAGCCGAACTCACGCAACTCTTCGGACTACTCACCAAAGAGAATGCGCTACAACCCGCTGCCCGCGTCCGAGCTGCCGGTGCGCTCGTCGATGCTGCCCTCACGCGTAACGTTCGCCCCACGGGCGACCTCGCCGCCCTCGGCGCCTTATTCCAATCCGACAACCGTGACCTTCGTCTAGCCGCGGTTCGCCTGAGCGGATCTTGGAAGCTGGCATCGTCCGTTGCTGAAATTGCCAAACTCGCCGGACAAGAAAAAGACCCGGCCGCTCGCGACTTCGCTTTCAAGGCCCTCCGTGACATCGGACAACAGGCCTCCGTCAACGCATTGAAGTCACTCGCTGACGAAGCCCTGCCGCTCTCCGTCCGACGCGGTGCCCTTATCGGGCTCTCCGTGCACGCCCCGGCCGAAGCGCTTAAGGTGCTCCCCGCAATCTTCGCGCAACTCAAGAAGAACGAGGCGGTCAGCACCTGGCAGGAACTCTTCACCAACGCTGCCTTCGCAGCCCGTCTAGCCAAGGACTTCCCCAAGGGCCTCACGCCGGAAACCTACGCCTCCGCCCTCCAAGCCGCCAAGGGCTCGGGCCGGACGGGCAAGGCCCTGGTCGACGTCCTCACCCCGCTCACTGGCGGCAAGGCGGGCGAGCGCGACTACAACGCCGAAGTGAACAGTATGGTGACCGCACTCAAGCGCGGCGCTGATCCCGTCGAAGGCGAAATCGTTTACCGCAAGAGTGGCTGCGCACTCTGTCACGCCATTGGTGGTGCGGGCGGTAAGCTTGGACCCGACCTATCCAGCATCGGGGCCAGCGCGCCCATTGACTACATCGTCGAGAGCGTCATCAACCCTGCCTCGAAGATTAAGGAAGGTTACCATGGCTTTGCCTTCACGATGAAAGACGGCAGCGTTCTCACTGGTATCCCGGCCCGCGAAACCACGAGCGACATTATCATTCGTCCGGGCCCGGGTGTGGAACTACCCGTCAGCAAGGCCAACCTCGTCAAACGCGAGAACATCGGAAGCCTCATGCCCGCTGGACTGGTAGATGGCCTCGAGTTCGTGCCTAAGCGCAGCCTCTACGCCTTCCTCGGCGAAATCGGTAAGCCAGGGCCCTTCGACACCAGCAAGAACAACGTCGCCCGAGCGTGGACGTTCCAAGACCAACCCCCCGGCGCACTGGCTAAGTCGGGCGCACCCGCGACCATCTATTCGCTGATCAACGGGCAACTCCTCAAGGAGTTCAATCCGGGCCGCCTCTACGCGGAAGCCCGTTTCACCGCCTCGGCGGCGACGACTAAACCACTCCTGCTGACCGGCGTGAAGGCTGCTTGGATTGACGGCAAGCCACTCGAACTCAAGGATGGTAAATCCACGGTGATTGTCGCCGCCGGTAACCATTCCCTCGTCGTCGAACCAGACCTCACCTCACCTTACTTCAAGGCCCAGTGGGATGACGTCACCTTCCTCGGCGACTAACGCATGGGCACGTGTCGGCTGCTTGCGCTGCTGGCGGCGTCCTTCGGCGTCGCCTGCACGGTCGTGCCAGAGGTTCCGGTCGCTGTAGTCAAACCGTTGTCGGCAAAAAACCGCGAGGCCGCGCAATTTGCGGCCAGCGCCCGGACCGCCAGCAGCTTAGGAAATTTCACCGCAGCGGCCAAGGGCTACGAAGACTACCTCGCCGCCCTCGCTCAAGACGAAGACCGTGACCCCGCCGACTACGCCAACGGACTCACCCAATTGGCGGGCTGCTACTACCGCCTGCGCCATTTACCCAAGGCCATCCATTGCTACCGTGAAGCCCTGGCCTGCGAGATCATCCGACTCGGACCCGACCACGAAGACGTGACCGGTCTCTGGAGTATTTTAGCCAGCGTGGAACTGCGTCAGGGTAACGCCCCCGAGGCCGAACGCATCCAGCGGAAGCTGTTAGCCACAGAATACCGCCTGCACACCCGCGGGCGCCGGGAGGCCGCCACGATCCTGACCAACCTGGCCGAGGCCCTCGAAGCCCAAGGCAGGGAGGCCGAGGCCACCCAGTGCCGCCAAGAGGCCAAGGACATCCGCCACAAGCTCTGCGACGAGTGTTAAGCGGGGATTTCGCTTCCGCCCCTTGACAGATTCAGCCCCTCAGGCACCCCTGAGTGGGAACTTACGCGGTGGAATGGGAACTAAATGAGGTTGCCGAGCCCCGCTTGACACGCACCCCTTGACAGCCGTGGCCAGAATTTCTCGCAGATCCATCGACGACCTTCGCCAAAGGGCCGACATCGTCGCGTTGGCCGGCGACTACACCCAGATGAAACAGCGTGGGCGCGACTGGTGGGGTCTGAGTCCGTTCAAATCTGAGAAAAGCCCATCCTTTAAGGTCAACCCTGATACTGGGCTCTGGTACTGCTTCAGTACCCAACAAGGCGGCGACGCCTTTAAGTTAGTCATGACCCGCGAGGGCCTCGACTTCCCTGAGTCCATCGAACGGGTGGCCATGCGCTTCGGCTTCCAGCTCGAGTACGAGAACGGCGGCGAGACCAGTTCCGAGCGCTCGATGCGCGGACAGCTCTTGGAGATTCACGAGCTCGTCACCGACTACTGGCGCCGCTGCTTCCTCGAAGACGCCGTCCATGGAGAATGGATTAAGAACTACTGGACGGAGAAGCGTCGCTTCGACCTCACCGTCGCCGACGACTTCGGCATCGGCTTCGCCCCCGTCGATGACTCCAAGCTCATCCCTGGTCTACTTAAGAAAGGCTACAGCAAGGAAGCCTTGGCGCAGACCGGCCTCTTCTTTGGAACCGACCGCGTACCCGACCCCGCCCGCTGGCGTTGTCGCTTCCGTGGCCGGCTGGTTATTCCGATTCGCGACATCCAAGGCCGCGTCATCGCCTTCACCGCCCGGACCCTTGATATCACGCCGCAGGATGACCCTTCCCGCGAGGCCAAGTACGTGAACTCGCCGGAAACCGAACTCTTCAAAAAATCGCGCACCGTCTTCAACCTCGACCGTGCCCGGACGATTCGGAAAGGCGAAGAGCCCTTCGTGCTCGTTGAAGGACAGTTGGACGCCATTCGCTGCCACTCCGCGGGTATCCCCGGCGTGATTGCCGCCCAAGGCACGGCCGTCACGGAAGAACACCTCTCCCAGCTCCGCCGCTTCACGCAACGCCTCATTGTCTTCCTCGACGCTGACGCCGCGGGCCAGAAGGCTGCGCTCCGGCTCCTGCCCATCGGCCTGCGGGAAGGCTTGGATATTCGCTTCCTCTCTCTCCCAGGGGGCAAAGATCCGGATGACTATTTCTCAACGCATTCCGCGGAGGCTTGGCCGGCCCTGGTGGCGACCGCCCGGAGTGCGATGCAGTTCTGCGTTCAGTCGATCATTCCCGAGGGCGCCAGTAACATGCCGCTCGCGCAACGCCTCGCTCTCTTGGAAACCCTCTTTCCAATTGTCGAGCAGGCTGGGGCCGAGGAGATTGTCCGCGAAGCGCTCAACGAAGCCGCGCGGCACGCGGGAATTGGTATCCGCGAGATGCACATGGCCTACGAACGCCACTTGGCGACTGTCGCCGCCCAACGCCCCGCCGCCCAACTGGGCCGGGCCGAACCCAGTGAGGTCCCGCCTGTCAAGGGGGGGGGCTTGACAACCTCCGAGGAAGACCTGATATTGCTCCTTCTCCGGCATGAATCGTTCTTCCTTCCAATCGCCCAAGCGTTACCGCTGGAATGGATCGAGCAAGCCGGCCGTGGAGGCAGCCTCCTGATGGCCCTCCTTAATGAAGCCGTCCACGGACACTTCCAAGGCGTCCGCGAGGCGATTAATGCCCTGGACGATGACCTCCGCGACGAAGCCGCCCGTTTGTCGTCCGTCCCCCAGGTGGACACCGATAAACACGAAGAGCTGCTCATCCGTGCGAACAGCATCCTGAAGGCCTTCCATCAACGTCAACTGCAAGTACAGACTCGCCGACTCGATTCGTTA
>CAITUF010000303.1 GCA_903895475.1 uncultured Opitutia bacterium
AAGGTTTCGGCGAGCAGCTTGATGTCATGCTTCGAAAGCCCACGGGTCGGCACTTCAACCGTTTGCAGGGCACCTTGCTGGATACCAATGAAGCGAAGCATCCCCTTGATCATCTGCACATCGGAGACTACCCGAACTGCCGCTGGGTCGACGGGCGGGGTCACTTGATTCGAGAATAAGGCGAAAGAGAAACGCACCTCCCGTAAGTCACGGTGGAGCTTGCGATTAACGAATTCCGTGGAAACCGGAGCCGACCAGCGACGGGCCTCGTGCGTCCAATGAAGCCCTTGCGCCAACTGGGGGCAGGGTAGGGCGTCGAGGTCTGGTCCGAGACGCGTGAGTAAACCCTCCGCCGCCACACAATCACTGAGGCGCTGTAATCGCTCCGAAGTGACCCGTAAGGCCGGCTCCAGAATGATGAGCAGGCCTTCGGGATGAAGGCGGCGTTTTAGTTCTGTAACCCAGCGCATCAAACCATCGGCATCAAGCTCCTTGAGTTCATTGAGCACGAACCCAGCCACAATGACATCGAAGGTTTCCTCTGGCCAGGCCGCGGGCCGGCTCGCATCGCCCATGCGAGTCGAGACGTCAGCCTTCTCACCCAAGACGGACTCCGCGAAATTTTCCAGTGCCACCAAAGCGGAAGGCGATTTATCAAGGGCATGTAAGCTCACGCGACGGGCCCCGTCCGCGAGCAAACGGTGAGCCACCGAGACGCCGCAAGAGCCTGGGCCAGAGCCAAGATCAAGAATCCGGGCGCGATCCGTCGGCGGACGCCAGCCGCGAAAGTCTATGGCATACGATAGCGCAAAAGAAGTCCGGGTGAAGCTTTGCGGCAGGAAGAAAACCCCGTAGCCCGCGAGCAAGCCCTGCTCAGCGAAGTAATCGGGGAAGGTCTTTTCGGGGCGCTCCGTCGTAAACAGGTCCGAAAGCCTGCCGACGTAGGGCATCAAGCGCTCTAAGGCTAAATCACCCGAAAGCTCGGTGGCTTCCTCGGCTTGACGAACCCAGAATTGTTCGGCGGCGGGAGGGTAGCCGAAACGGCCGCACTCAGGCACCGACATCGCGTCGGCCCTCCAAGGCGCTACGTAAAGTCGCGGAATCAGCGAAGGTTAAGCCGCTTCCGCTCGGTAGACCAAAGCCAATTCTGGAGACCTTAATCGTGTCTCGGATACCATGAATACACTCCCGAATATAATGACAGGTCGCTTCGCCTTCGATGTCATTGCCGAGGGCCAGGACGACTTCGGTAATGGGTTCGTCCCGTAAACGCTGCTCCAGCGTAGTCAGGTTGAGCTCTTCTGGACCCACGCCATTGATTGGCGAAAGCCGACCATGAAGGACATGGTAGGTGCCACGATGGGCGAGGGAACGTTCCAGCGCCATTAAATCAGGAACTTGCTCGACGACGCAAAGGGACGCGGGGTCGCGCTTAGGGTCGCTGCAGATCTCACAGAGGGGGGCTTCAGCCAAACTACCGCAACGGTCGCAGCGCCGGACGCATTGGGCGGCAGCCTCCAAGGAGGCTAGCAGCGGGGCGAGCTTGGCGGGCTTTTCGACCAGAAGGTGCAAGGCAATCCGTTCCGCGGAACGATGTCCGAGGCCGGGCAGGAGGCGAAGGAGCTGACGAACTTTCTCGAAAGACGGGGTCACGGGCTAGATTAGAGCCCGGGTAAGGAAAAGCCCGCCGTCGCCTTGGACATCTCGGCGTCGTAGATTTCCTTGGCCTTGGTGGAAGCCTCTTGCAACGCGGCCACGAGGGCAGACTCCACGATGGCCTTGTCCTCTTTGATAAACTCGGGGTCGAGGGCTAAGCCCATGACTAAGCCATGGCCATTGACCGTCACCTTGATGGCGCCGCCGCCATGGGAGACCTCTAGCCGTTGCTCGCCCAGTCGCTGTTGAACCTCAGCGATGCCACGTTGCATCTTCTGGGCCTGTTTAAGGAGTTTGCCTACGCCTGCCATAGTGCCGTCACATTCGACCAGCCAAAGCGATGAGTCAAGGGCGACCCACTGACGTCCCGGCTTGCGAGAAGGTCAAAATGCCGTTAGTCCTACTCCTATGGCTTCCCCCCGGGACATCCAGTTGGTCGGAACGTTTGTAGCGATGACTTGGGAGGATGGCCAAGAACACTTTTTGACCGGGGAGTTCCTCCGCGAACGATCCCCCAGCGCTGAAAATATGGGCGAGGTCGACATCTTGGGCCAGCGCTGGGGTGGGGATGGCCCACGGCAGTTCCCGGGTGTCACTGTCTTGGGGATGCAACGCATTGGTAACTACGCTGTGACCTTCGAGTTCAGCGACGGACATCGCACAGGAATCTACAGCTGGGACTACCTCCGAGCGATTGCGTCTGAAGCGAAATAAAATTTATTACGGATTGCGACCATGGCTAAAAAGAAGACAATTACCTTCGTGAAGAAAACCTACGTGTTGGATACGAACGTTTTAATTCATGACCCCGAATCGTTGTTCAAGTTCGACGAACACACCGTGGCAGTGCCGGTGGAAGTCCTGTCGGAACTCGATCGACTCAAGACCCAACCAGGGCAACTCGGTGCCAGTGCGCGCCGCGTCAATCGGTCGATTCGGGCGCTCTTTGAAAACCGTCCGCTGAAAGAAATTACCGAAGGCGACCCCGGCAAGCCGGGCGCCCTGCATGCCAAGCTGCGGGATGGTGGTGAGTTAAGGGTAGTCATCAACGACTCCCTCATCCGCGAACATTTTAATGGCGAACGTTCGGAACGCCTGCGGGCGGTTTTCATGCAGGTCGATGCCCCCGACCACCGCATCATCGCCTCGGCACTCTACCTGCGTGATACCACCAAGGGCTCCGTCATCCTCGTCACAAAGGACGCCTGCATGGCCCTCAAAGCCCAAGCCTTGGGTTTAGAAGTAGAGGACTACCGGAATGACCGCATCGAGACCAGTGATGTTGGGGACTACAAGACCGTCATGGTGACCGCCGCGGCAATGCGCGACTTTAAGGAACTCGCTCAGGTCGAAGTGAAGCTCAAGGGCGAGGATTGCCCCTCGGTCAATGAATACGTGATGCTGACTTCAAGCGACTGGAGCGAACCAGCCCGCCATGTCGGCGAAAATGTCTTTGTCCCACTCGGGCTCTACCGCGAATTCCTTTCGACCGACAGTGGCGCCCGGAAAGGCCTGCAGATGCCCCGCGGCATGCGCGTCATCCCGAAGAACTTCGAGCAGTGGATCTTCTTGGACGCCCTCCTTAACCCGGACATCAAGTTGGTCACCTGCTTCGGACGCGCCGGCACTGGCAAGACCTTCCTGTCCATCGCGGCCGCGCTCTCGCAGGTGCTCAGTGACTTCTCGCCCTACAAGAAGCTCTACGTTTCCCGTCCGGTCGTACAGATCGGCAAAGATATTGGTGCCTTACCTGGCACCAAGGAAGAGAAGCTCTCACCTTATATCCAACCTTACTTTGATAACCTCGAGGTGCTCTTTTCTCGCAATGGTGCCCCCGCAGCGCCGCAGGTTGCTCCGTCCAGCAAGGCCTTGGTCGCCACCGACTCCCAACGCAAACAGAAGAAGGCCCAGGCCATGAAGGCCGCCCAGCCCATCTTTGGTTCCCAGTTCCAGCAGGTCGGCCAACCGCGCAAGCCCTACCAGTGGTTAATCGACTCTGGCCTGATTGAGATCGAAGCCATGACCTTTATCCGCGGTCGCTCGATCGGGCATGCTTTCATGATTGTGGACGAAGCCCAGAACATGACGCCCCACGAAGCCAAGACGGTCATCACGCGCATCGGCGAAGGCTCCAAGCTGGTCCTAATCGGTGACCTTGATCAGGTCGACACCCCTTACCTTGACGGTAAGTCCAACGGCCTCATTCACACGCATGAGCGCATGAAAGGTCACAGTATCACAGCCAATGTCCGCCTGCTCCATGGTGTCCGCAGCGTCCTCTCCGAGCTAGCCTCCAAGCTGATGTGAGCAACTTCCTCGGGGCAACCCCCTGAGGAACGCAGTCCGTCCTTGCCGACCTTGCGAGAGGGCTTTCGCTTCTCGGTGTGGCCCCGGAGACCCCCATGCAGCGACAGTACCGTGAGTTTCGTGAGAAACTCGCGAGCGGGACCATTCTGCTTTTTCGCTTAGGGGACTTCTACGAGGTCTTCGGGGAAGATGCCGAAATAGCGTCCAAGGTCCTCGGGCTGACCCTGACCAAGCGCCATGAGACCCCGATGGCTGGGTTACCGTACCATGCGGCACCCGCTTACGTTAACCGCCTCCTGTCCGCTGGCTGGAAGGTTGCCATCTGCGATCAACTGGAGGCGCCCGTCGCCGGGAAGTTAGTCCGCCGAGGTCTCACGCGTATCCTGACGCCGGGGACGGCCCTGGAGGACTCGCAGCTCGACTCGCGCCGCGGGAATTACCTCGCGGCACTTTCTTGGGATAAGCACGGCTGGCATGCCTCGTGGCTCGATGTTTCTACGGCGGACTTCCGACTCGCCACCGACCAGAACCCGCAGCGTCTCTTGCCTTTGTTACATTCGGTTAGTCCACGTGAAGTGATTCTACCCGAAGGGCTCGAACCGCCGCCCGAGTTCCGGGAAGCCTTCGAGGTCTTCATGCAGGGCAGGGCAGTCTCCCGTTTACCTGGCTGGAACTTTGAAGTCGCCGCCGGCGCTCGCTTAGTCGCCCAGACGCTCGCCGTGCATGGCTTAGCCGGCTTTGGCCTTACGGATGAGCATCCCGCCCTCGGCGCCGCCGGTGCAGTGCTGGGTTATGTGACCGACTCACTCTGCGATCGCCCCAAGAACCTTTTTCGACTCATCGAAGCTAAGTTGGGAGCTGCCGTCCTCCTCGACGCGGCGTCCTCGCGTAACCTCGAACTTTTTGCCGCGACCAACGGCTCACGCGAGACGTCCTTACTCGAAGCCATTGACAAAACCGCCACCCCCGCCGGAGCGCGCCAGCTCGCTTTGTGGCTGGCCGAACCTTCGACTGATTTAACCGTCATCCACCGGCGGCAGGCCGCGGTGGGTGAGTTTTTCAAGCACGCCGGGGCATCGTCCCGACTGGGCGAATCACTCAAGGGCGTCCGTGATGTTCCGCGCATCCTCGCCCGCCTCCAGAATCGTCTCCGTAACCCGCGCGAACTCGGCGGCATCAAGGACACCTTACAGGCCTTACCTTTATTGAAAGAAGAATTGGCCGCCTTGCCGGGCGGTGCCCTGCAGGCCTGCGCGGAGCGCATCTCGCTGGAATCGTCCCTCCTCGGCAAGCTGACGGCCGCCTTGGCCGAGGAACTACCGGTGGACCTGACGGAAGGCGGCGCCTTGCGCACCGGTTTCGACGCGGAACTCGATAGACTCAGGTCTTTAGCCACCGACAGTAAGACCTGGATTGCTGACTTCGAGCGACAGGAGCAGGCCCGCACGGGTATCCGATCCCTCAAGGTCCGCTACAACGGCGCCTTCGGCTACGCGATCGAGATTACCAAAGCCAACTTGGCCGCAGTCCCGGCCGACTACATACGTAAGCAAACCATGGTGAACGCCGAGCGTTTCACCACCGAAGAACTTCGCACTAAGGAACGCGAAGTTTTGCGGGCGGATGAACAAGCCTTGGCCCGCGAGACCGAACTTTTCCAAGCGCTGCTAGCCGACGTCCTAGCGTGCACGGAGTCACTCTTGGCGACGGCTAACGCGATTGCCGAGGTCGATATTCTCCGGGGCTGGGCGGAACTCGCCCGTGAGGCCAACTGGGTCTGCCCAACCGTCGATGACTCCGATGTCCTCGAGATTACCCAAGGTCGCCACCCGGTCGTCGAACGCATGCTGCAAGCCCGCCCCGGGGCAGGCTCCTTCGTGCCGAACGACACACGCCTCAGTAGCAGCGGCGAACAAATCGCTTTGCTGACTGGTCCGAACATGGCCGGTAAATCGACCTATATTCGCCAGGTCGCTTTAATCGCGTTGCTGGCCCACTTGGGTTGCTGGGTCCCCGCGCAGGCCGCCCACATCGGGTTGGTCGACCGAATCTTCTGTCGCGTGGGTGCCTCGGACGAACTCGCCCGCGGTAATTCGACCTTCATGGTCGAGATGAACGAGACGTCTAATATCCTTAATAACGCGACTGTACGCTCCTTAGTAGTCCTCGACGAAATCGGTCGAGGGACCAGCACCTACGATGGCATCAGTATCGCCTGGGCGGTCGCCGAACACCTGCATGGAACCGGCCCAGCCGGGCCGAGAACCCTCTTTGCAACCCACTATCACGAGCTGACTCAGCTGACCGGACTTTTACCGCGCCTTCGCAATTGGTCCGTCGCTGTGAAGGAATGGCAGGACGAAATTGTATTCGTCCGTCGCGTTGTTCCGGGGGCCGCGGACCGCTCGTATGGCATCCAAGTTGCCCGCCTAGCCGGCATGCCTCCGAGCGTCGTTACACGCGCTCGGCACATCTTGTCAGGCTTGGAGACCGGCGCAGGCTTACCTGTCCAGCAGTCGGTTGAAATCGCTCAGGTCACGTTGACGCCGCAAGAGGCCGCCCCGAAAAAGCCTGAACTCGCCCCGAAAGTTCCGAAGGCCACACCGAAGAAAGATGTCGGCGGCCCCGAACTCGACCTCTTCGGTTGAGTCAGATGCGCTGATTCCAGTCCGGAGAATTGAACCGGGCCCAAGTTTCCTCGTGGTCGTGCTGATCGTAGATCGGCTCCGCCACGGCGACGGGCGGGCTGTTTAGAACCTTACCCAGCGCGGCAGGAAAATCCTTTTCAAATCGAGTCCAGTCACAGCCCAGAAGGAAGGGCCGCCAGATATAGCCCTCGAGGAGCAACCCGTGACGGGTCCGTTTTTGGGCCGCACCAGCGACCTTGCGGCCGTCATCGGTCCGCACGAGGTCATTCGGCTCAGCGCGTTGGGCACAATGATCAGGCGACTGAAAGGGTCTCGAACCAGCAGGGAGGGGGGCAAGTTTGACCGGCTGGCCTTGGGCCATGAGGGCCTCGGCTAAGGCTTGGTGGACGGCTTCATAGCTCGCCATGGCATCGGCCTCGCAAAGCGGGTGGCCGGACGGCAGCACCAGTGCGAAAGTCCAATCTTCCAAGTGCGAGACGAGCCCGCCACCCGTGGCTCGACGGACCAATTGAGTGCTGGCAGGGACTAGCGCCCGGTAAGTCTCCCACTTCTGGGAAACACCGAAAGTATAGGCGGGCACCGTCCAGGCATACGGACGATAGCGAACGCGCTCGGGATGCGGGTACTTCTCCAGCAGAAGCAGGTCCGCCGCCATGTTTGCGACAGCATCGGCAGCCTGGCGGGGGAGTACATCCATGCTAGAAGTCTATGCCTTTTTCCAACAAACGCACGACCTTTCGACCCGTCGCCTGTTCGTACCACGTTTCCGTGCCACGGGGGATGCGGAGTTCGTTCAATTGATCCGCGAACGGCTGGGCCGGTGTGCGTAACTTGCCAGCTAACGGGTGAAGTTGCAGGCTCAAATCGCGCGGGCGGGGACCTAGCTGCGGCACATCGCTCCGTTGCGCGGCGCGAATGAGTTTCTCCGGATCCAGCCCGAAGTGCTCGGCGACCTTGACGCCCATATCGTAACGGCTGAGCGGCTCGAGGCCGGCCCAATGATAAACCCCGGAAAGGTTGGGGCGTTCGCAAAGTTCCACCGCCGTATCGGCTAAGTTGCTCAAGCTCACGGGCTGGCGAATCTCGTCCGTGAACAAGGGTGTCTGCTTGCCGGCGGCCCAATCCTTGAACAGCCGTTCGTGGAGGCCGCGGTCGCCGGTGCCTGAATTCCCGTTCAACAAAGTCGTCCGGATCACCGCCGCATGCTCGCGGCCGTACTTTAATACCTCCACTTCGCCGGCCGCCTTGGTCCGCCCGTAGAGGTGTAAGGGTGACGGGGTCGCCGTATTTCCGTAACGACCGGTTTCGCCGTCAAAAACCATGTCGGTCGAAAGATGGATGCATTTGGCGCCGACGTGGAAAGAGAGTTGGGCTAAACGACGGGGCAGGTCGACATTCAGGGCCTCCGCCTTGGCGGGTTCGCGATCGCAGCCGTCGATGGTCGCAAGGGCAGCGCAGTTAATCACGGCCTGGGGAAACTCCTCGAGCATGAGGGTCTGGACAGCGGCAATATCACGCAGGTCCATCGTGATAGAACGCAGGAGGTCGGGGACGACCACGGCCTTGGAACCACCGACGGCTAAGACCTCGTGCCCGCGCCGCAAAGCAGCGATGACGACCTCGCGACCGGCGAAACCATTGGCTCCTGTAACAATTATCCGCATCGCAGGAAAAGTAGCGTTTGAAGGGTCGGAGGCAAGCGGGGAGGGCGTGGCTCACGCTTGCCAAAGCGGTCAGGAGTAGCCTTGATAGCGACTTCCATGCCGACTTATTCCGAATTGGCCAATCGGCCCGTCCTGTCGCAACCCGTCTATGAAGCCGGCCGCCCCATTGAAGTCGTCGCCCGCGAGTTCGGCTTAGACCCCGCTTCGGTCATCAAATTGGCCTCGAACGAGAATCCGCTCGGGCCATCCCCCAAGGGCCTAGCCGCGGCCCAGAAGGCCTTACAGGTCTGCCACCTCTATCCCGACGGCGGCTGCACTTTCCTGCGGGAAAAATTGGCGGTTCACTGGGCCATGAAGCCCGAGAACTTTGTCGTCGGGAACGGCTCGAACGAGGTGATGATCATGCTCGCCCAAGCCTTTCTCCGCCCAGGCGATGAAGTCGTCTTTGGTTCCCAAGCTTTCATCGTCTACAAGTTAGCCACGATACTATTTGGCGCCACCGCAGTCGAGGTGCCGATGCCTGGTTTCCGTCACGACCTCCCCGCCTTGCGGGCGGCCGTGACCGACCGGACGCGCCTTCTTTTCCTCGCCAGCCCGAACAACCCTACCGGCGGGACGGATGACCCCAAGGACATCATCGCCCTCGCGCAATCCCTGCCTGACCACGTCATCTTCTGCCTCGACGAAGCCTACGCCGAATACCTCGATGCCTCGGCGGACCTCCGTCCACTCATCGCCTCCGGTCGAAAGGTCGTCGTTTCGCGGACCTTCTCGAAAGCCTATGGCTTAGCGGGCCTTCGCGTTGGCTACATGATGGGTTCCGCCGAAGTCATCGGCTTACTCAACCGCGTGCGCCAACCTTTTAACGTCAACCTCCCGGCTTTGGCCGCGGCGGAAGCCGCCCTCGATGACGCGGACTTCGTTCAACGCACGCGGGAAGTTAACGCCACGGGCTTAGCACAGTTAGCGGCAGGACTCACCGCCTTGGGCTACGAATACATCGACGGTAAAGCCAACTTTCTCGCGGCGAAGATACCCGACGCCGACGCGGTCTTCACGCGCCTTCAGAAAGCCGGGGTCATCGTCCGTCCGCTCCGTGGCTATGGCATGGTCGGCTGGCTTCGGCTCACCGTCGGCACCTCCGCCCAAAACGCTCGCCTCCTCGCGGAGCTTGCCCAGCGCTAAGATGGACTTCGAAGACGCAGTCCGGCAAGTGTGCGAAAAGGATCAGCGCTATAGCCCGCAAGCCTACGACCTAGTCCGCCTCAGCCTTGACCACGCCCAGAAGCTCATTCACGGCGAACCCAAGAAAGGTAAAGCGATGGTCAACCGACACGTCACCGGACCGCAACTGCTCGAAGGCTTCCGCCAGCATGTCATCGAGACCTATGGTCCCATGTCTTATCAACTACTTCAGAATTGGGGCCTCAAAAAGACCGACGATGTTGGCAATATCGTGTTTAATATTATCAGCACTGGCCTGTTTGGTCGCTCCGCAGAGGACAACCTCGAAGACTTCTGCGGCGTCTACGACTTCAAGGAAACCTTCCTGAAGCCTTTCGGCCCCAAAGCAAAGGGCTGATTAGGCGTTCACAAAGGCGAGGCTTTTAACCTCCGTACAGCCCGGCAGGTCGCGGATTTTTGCCAACAGGGCACGTTCGTGGAACCGTAGTTCTGTCTTGATGACGGAGTTCTCGCACTGGATGACGAGCCGACCGCCATCGACCATTTTGAGCGGTGCACAGCGCCGAGCTAACTTCATCGGGAGTAGTTCGCTCCAATGGGCGATAATCATGTCCTCCGGGACGGGCTTATCGAGCCGCATCTTCTTGAAGGCCTCCCCCATGGCTTCATCCAAGGTCTTTAATTCGCGATCGGTCGAACGCCCACGGTCCTCGGGAACCCCGCGGAGGTTGGCCAGGAGGTTGACGACATGCCGCGAAAACTTCCCCTTGGTCTTGCCTTCGTTGAGCAACGCTTGAATCAGTTTGGGCACTTCGACGAGCCGTTCCGCGCGGAGGCATTTCTCGGGCGCATGCCGCCCACCAATAATCACGCCGACGGCGCCGGCATTACGTGGGCCTTCCCCGTCCTCGACCGGACTATCCCCGACATGCACCAAGGCTGTCAACGCCACGCCGAGGCTACGGGCCGCATGCGCATAAGCCTTCGCGTCTGGCTTGGCATAGCCCATTTCCT
>CAITUF010000304.1 GCA_903895475.1 uncultured Opitutia bacterium
ACGAACACGTCGATCCTCGCTAGCTTCGCGAACTTGTTGCCCGAATCCGCGAAAGAAGGCCTCCGCGATTCGGCGGTGGCTCGCTCCCAGGCTGATTGGTTGGTCGGCATGAACGCCACACGTTTCTCGACGATTCGCATCGGCGGTGCCTTACGTCGCGAGTCCTATTCCGCTGGTCGGGTGCAGACGCCGACGCTCATGCTCATCGTTGAACGCGAGCTCGAGATCCGCCGTTTCGTCCCGAAGACCTTTTGGAAAATTGAGGCTAATTTTGACGTCGCTGCTGGCCAGTATCGCGGCGTCGCCCAAGTCCCTGGCGTCACCGATCGTAAAGATGCGGAACGTTTCTTTGAAGAAGCCGCGGGTCGCAAGGTCGCTGCAGAATCTGAGCAGCTTGGCGGCGGTAAAGTCAGTGATGAGCGTAAGCCCAAGAAAGAAAGCGCGCCTCGCCTGCTGGATTTGACCACCTTGCAACGCGAAGGTAACCGCCGCTTTGGTTTCTCGGCCAAGACGACCCTCTCCGCCGCGCAACGTCTCTACGAGCACCATAAGGCGCTCACCTACCCGCGAACGGACTCCCAGTACCTCCCCGAGGACCACGTCGCCACCGCCAAGGAAGTCATGGCATCCCTCGCCGGCGGGCATTCCGTCGGCCAGCACGCCCGTGAAGTCCTCAGTAAGGGCTGGGTCGATTCGGCGGGTAAGCGTGTCTTTGATAATAAGAAGGTTAGTGACCACTTTGCGATCGTCCCGACTGGCACCATCCCACACGGCCTGAGTGATGTCGAAGAACGTATCTACGACCTCGTCGTTCGGCGCTTTGTTGCCGTGTTCTTCCCGATGGCCGAGTTTGAGGAAACGGTCCGCACGACCATGGTGGGCCCGCATAATTTCCGCACGACCGGCAAGGTACTGGTCGTTTCCGGTTGGCGTGCCGTCTGGGGTCAGGAAGCCGATGCCGAAGAAGACAAGGATAAGGAAGGGGCGGCTAATTTGCCTGCGCTCAGCGCCGCCGACGGTAACCCCGCCCAAGCCAAGCTTGTTGACCTGAACGTCAAGCAGGACGCTACCAAGCCCCCCGCCCGCTACAACGAAGCCTCATTGCTCGGCGCGATGGAAAACGCGGGTAAGCTCGTCGACGATGAAGCCCTCGCCGAAGCGATGAAGGAACGTGGCCTCGGTACTCCAGCCACCCGCGCCGCCACCATCGAAGAACTCCTCAGCGACAATAAGAAGTATATCGAGCGCCAAGGCAAAGAACTCGTTCCCTTGGCCAAGGCCTTCCAGCTGCACCAGTTCATCCACAAGATGAAGCTATCGTTCCTCTCGGAAGCCCGCCTGACGGGTGAGTGGGAATACAAGCTCCGTCTTATTGAACAGGGCAAGTTGCCCGTGAAGCAATTCATCGCTGAGATTAAGGCACAGGTGAAGGAGATGGTGGAATTGGGCGGCCAGGAAGAAGCCCCCACCCAAGTCGAGCCCACGGTCCTCTCCCCTTCTGACGGCAAGCCCATGCTCACCAATGGGGAGAGCTTCTTCTCGCAGGATCGTTCGGAAGACGGCAAGAAGCCCATGGTCTTGGCCTACATCGGCATCAATGGCCACACCATGACGTCGCAAGAACTCGCCGAACTCGTCGAGAAGCGACGCATCGGACCATTCACGGACTTTAAGTCGATGAAGTCGGGCAAGAATTTCACGGGCTTTATCGACCTCGTCGATGAAGACTCGATTGTTTCCTGGAAGGACAAGCCCGCCGAGAAGCCCGCTGCCCCCGTAACAGGCGAAGGGGCGGCCAAGCCGAAGAAGGTCAAAGCCAAGAAGCCTACCGGCCGACTCAAGGCCGTCTTGTTCTTAGCGCCCCGCGAAGGCGTGGATGGTAATCCCGACGCCTTTGATACCGATTGGCCGATCCTGGGCGATTGTCCGGTCTCCGGCCTGCCCGTCCAACATACGCCCACCAACGGCTACCGTGTCTGCCCCCAGAGGGCCCAAGCCGCCGGCGCTAAGAAGACTTTTAGTCTGAACGCCGAGATGCTCAAGGCACCGATCACTGCCGACGATGTTCGCGCGATCCTCACTCAAGGTATGTCCCCGCTGAAGAAGTTCATCTCGAAACGCACTAACCGTGGCTTCGAGGCCTTCCTTATCGCCGATAAGGAGAAGGGTTGGTGGTTCGCTTTCCCGCCGCGCAAGCCGAAGGGTCCGAAGAAAGGTACCGTCGCTACCGACGTGCCGGACGAGAACAAACCGTTCTAATCACTTTTCCCAAGTCTGGCGGGGGATGCGAAGTTGCACGGGAACCTTGAGCTCGTCTTCCATGAAGCGGAGACGTTCGAGGTCATCCGGTGCTCCGTCTTCACCCTTTTTTAACTTCCCCAGCCATTGCGCACTATACCAGGCGTAAGCCTCCTTTTTTTGGCCGGCCTCCCACATCGTCCGGGCGCACATGAAGTAGGCGAACCAAGGCACGGTCTTCGCTTGCGTCGCCCGGCGATAGTAAGCCGCGGCGAGTAAATTGTCCTTAAGTTTAATTTCTGCGAGTTGCCCGGCGGAAATTAAGATGCCGGAATTGCCGCCGGTATGTTCAACGCCGTCTTCGAAGATGGCCAACCCCAGTTGCGCGTAGCGTCGGAAGATACCTTCTTGAATGTCGGGTGCGACCTTGGCGTAACCGCCGCGGCGCCGAATCTCCCAGTGCGCAAAGTCGTAGCCGACCGCGTACCCCGTATTTTCCCAAAAGAAGCGGGAGCGCGGATCCAAGGCGCAAGCGGTCTTCATTAGCGCTTCGCAGCCCGCCCGGTCGCGCTTCTCCCAAAAGACGTAGCTGCGCAACCAGGTCGCATCTGCCACGACCGTGCGTAAGCCGCCAAGGATGCCTAAAAGGACCCCTTGGCCGAGCGTGGGCTCAAGGTCTTTACGGCTAATCTCAGGCACCGCCTGACGGACGCCCTTCCAAGAGGTTTCCGAGTACGTCCCAGCCCCAAGCAACAGCAGGCTAGCCACGACCCATGGGGACACCGGGTGCATCGTTAGATTTCCCTCCGACGGAAGGCCAAGCTCGCCAAGGCTAAAAAGGCGACAAGGTAGAATAGTCCTGATAAAACGACGGACCAGACCGCCGTCCCAGAAATGGCTGTTGGGTCGAGTACCAGCGTATCACCGATATTAAACTGCTGGAGGTTGGGGATGACGCGACTCGAGATCCAGAGGAGGGTTTTGGTCACCATGCTCGCATCGCTAGGCTTGAGTAAGGCTTCTTGGGCGAGCCATTGCAGCTGGCCAGCGACGATAGCCATTGCGCCCACGATCACCGTAAAGAGGAAGGTGCGCGCCACGGCTGAAACCATGAGCACCATCGCGGCGACCACGCCGAGGCGTAACCACTGGAGAACGGCAAACGACGCCAGTCCACTGACACTGAAGTCGGGCGCCACCCGGCCGGTTTCAGCGGCCAGCACAATGAGTTCTTGGGTACGGCTCCAGAGGATTACCCCTTGGAGGAAAGCCAAACTGAAGACAAAGACGCCCAGGACCGCCCAAGTACCGAGGAATTTACCTAGCAAGAATTCCGTCCGGCTCAGCGGCTTGGCCAGCAATGTCAGCGCCGTACGGTTTTCGATTTCCGCAAAGAACAACTGCGCGGTCATGACGAGCGCCAGAACTGAGCCGAAGAGGAACATCCCACCAAAGGCGAAGTCGGCCACAAACTTGAGTTCGCTATGGCCAAAGTCCATGAAGCGTAAGGAAACCGAGGACACGACCATGGCGGCTGAAAGCACCAGCAGGAAAGCGAAGAAGCGTTGGCGGATCGCCTCCAAAAAGGTGATGCGGGCAATCCAGCTGGTTCGGTTCAGGCGGGCGTTCATGTTAGGCGTCACGGCTACCGGTGACCAGTTCGCGGAAGAGGTCTTCCAGCGAACGGCGGGGGTGAGTAATCGAAGTGACCGTCGCCCCATGGGCGGCCAGGGCGGCTTCAGCGGCCTGCCGAGCCTGCGGCGTAAGGTCGGCGACCGTGATGACGTGGCGATCGCGCTGGGCGAGGACTTCATCCACACGCCCTTCGAGGACGAGGCGACCTCGATCCATGATGGCTACTCGGTCACAGACTTGTTCGACCTGTCCAAGAAGATGCGAGCAAAGTACAATGGTCTTACCCTTAGCACGCATGGCGTTGATCATGCGTCCGATGGCCGCAGAGCCGACTGGGTCAACCCCGGCGGTGGGTTCGTCGAGGATGACGAGTTCGGGGTCATGGACAATCGCCTGCGCCAGCCCGATGCGTTGCAGCATACCTTTCGAGTAGGTGCCAATCGGACGGCTGGCAGCTTCGGTCATCGCCGCGAGTTCCAGAGAGGCCTCGACGGCTTCGTTGACTTTTTCCGCGGGTACGCCGCTCAAGCGCGCGCAATATTGCACGAGCTCGCGGCCGGTGAGGAATTTATGGAAATAGGGAGCCTCCGGTAAAAAGCCCGTACGCTGACGGGCCTCCGAGGTAGCGGAGGGAAAGCCGAGGATACTGATGGCGCCGGACGTCGCTGGGATTAACCCGAGCACAATCTTCAGAGTCGTGCTCTTGCCGCAACCATTCGGGCCCAGCAGGCCAAAGACCTGGCCGCGCGGAATCTCCAAGGAGAGGTTATCGACCGCCCGTAATTTGACACCCCGCAAACCCACCCGGAAATCCTTGGTGAGGCCTTGGACTGAAATGGCGCTACTCGTGCTCATCGCTTGATCGAGAAGGTTTGGGTTGTCCGTAAGCCAGCAAAAGACCGCTCTTCGACATGGCGGATATGCCCGTCCAGCGACTTAACAATCTCGGCTCCGAATGCATCGAGCTCTTTCTCGGCCCCCTCCGCATGCAGGTAGACCCGTCCGTCCGTCAGGTTTTGGATTGAACCCGTGACATCGAAACCGCGGGCAATTCCAAGGACTTGGGCACGAAACCCCACCCCTTGGACACGGCCAGTGTACCAGACTTCCCGATGGGAGACATGGGTTGACATTTGGTAAATTGTATAAAATCATTGGACTTTCGTCCCCTACAGCAACCGCAATCCTCCTATGACCACCCTCC
>CAITUF010000305.1 GCA_903895475.1 uncultured Opitutia bacterium
CAGGTTGTGGCCGAGGTGCCACTTGCCGAAGTGTGCGGTGGCATAGCCGGCTTCCTTGAGGGCTTCGGCGAGCGTGAAGTATTCCGGCTTCAGGCGGGTGACGCTATCGGCGACGAGTAGGCGGACTTTACCGTTCTCGTTCTTGCCGAGGCTTTTCTCGAGCTGCACCGTCGGCAGATGGCAGACCGGCGCGGTGATGCCAGTGCGGGCCGGGTATTGGCCGACGAGGATGCTCGAACGCGTGGGCGAGCAGAGCGGGCTGGCGGCGTAGGCTTGAGTGAAGCGCGTGCCACGCTTGGCCAGGCGATCGATATTCGGGGTCTCGTAGAAGGTGCTACCGAAGCAGCCGAGATCATGCGCGCCCAAGTCGTCGGCGAGGATGAAGATGACGTTCGGCTTATCCGCGGCGAGGGCCGCGAGCGGAGCGAGGAGGAAGGCGAGGACGACGCGTACGTTCATGGGGGTGGGTGCGTACGGGTGAACGCAGAGCTATTAATGGTACCCTGTTTATCACAGTCAAGCCACCCACCTACTCGATGAAGATCAGGGCGTTGCTGTTAAGGAGGGCGCGGCAGAAGGCGGGTTTGCCAAACTGGGCGATGAGTTTTTCGGCGGCACGTCGTTCGACTGCGGTGGGCTGGCGTTGTAAGGCTTGGGCGTAGGCTTGGGCGATTGGGTCTGGTCCGTCGAGCCGGGCCGCGAGGGCCTTGGCCATGTCGAGGGTGAAGCTATGGTTGAGCAGGGTGAGGGCCTGCAACGGCGTCGTGGTATTAGCCCGCTTGGGTGTGGCGAAGGCGATGTCCGGTAGGTCGAAGTCATTGAGGACGTCCACGATGCTGGCCCGGGCATTCTGGTGGTAGACGGCGCGACGGTAGGTTTCGGGGCCTTGCGTCTCGAGTGGAATGTAGGTCGAGACGTTGTTTGAAAGGTAGCGGTAGAGTCGGAAGCCTGGTCCACCCATGGGTTCGAGTTTTAATTGACCCGCGGTCACGAGGAGGGTGTCGCGGATTTCTTCCGCACTGAGACGGCGCGGTGGGAAGCGCCAGAGTAGGCGGGCATGCTTGTCGGCCCGTGCGGCGTCCGCGTTGAATTCAGCGGACTGCAAATAGGTCTGTGAGAGGACGATTTCACGATGGAGCGCTTTGACCTTCCAGTCGTGCTGGAGCAAACGTTGGGCCAAGAAGTCGAGGAGCTCTGGGTGTGTGGGTTGGCTGCCCATGAAGCCGAAGTCGCTGGGGGTATCCACGAGCCCCGTGCCGAAATGATAATGCCAAAGGCGGTTGGCCAAGACGCGGGCGGTGATGGGGTTGTCCTTAGTAATCCAATTAGCCAAGGCTACCCGGCGTTCCCCTTCGTCGGCATTGGCCTTTAATGCATAGCTGGGCGTGACTTGGTCAAGGACGCTAAGGCTGGCGGGGACGACTTGGCCAGCGGGCTTGGCGGGGTCGCCGCCTTTCTGCACAAAGGTCGCTTCGGGCTTGGGCTGGTGGATCCCGACCCAGGCGGAGGGGAGTTTAGGCACTGCCGCAATTTGCTTATCGATGGCAGCGAGCTGCGGTCCGAGCTGGGCGAGTCGTTGGGCTACTTCCGGGGTGGTGGCTTCCTTGCGGACACGTTCCAGGGCGTGCGCGGGTGACCAGGCGACCCGGTCATACGAATCGGCCACTTTCTTCCACGCCTTGCCGTCGAGGGAGACGAACATCTCGTATTCGCAGGGGGTCGGTCCTTGCGAGTTGTCGCGGAGGACGCGCCCCTTGGCGGTGCGATAGGCGAGACGGTTGATTTGCTCGACGCGGGGGAGGGTGATGACGAGTTCGGCCGGGCGTCCGATATACCACTGGGCCCCTTCATCGCCGTCGATCGTGAGCGCAGCGCTATAGGCTGCTGGGAAATCCTCCGCCGTGGCGCCCTTTACGCCTGCCGCCTTGGAGCCATAGGAGGCGAGCGCGACATTGCGGGGGGTGGTTTCGTCGGTCCAGATTTCGAATTCCGAAATACGCCCGCCGACGCCGGTCAGCGGGCTGGCAGAGGTGGCCGTGATCGTGAGTTTGACGAATCGGGCGGCGACCGTGGCAATCTTTTCTTCGGTGAGTAAAGAATCCACCTTGGGGCGTGGGTATTGTCGGGCAGCGAGTAAGGCCTTGGCCTTGGCTTCAATGGCCTTGGTTAGGGCGGCTTGCTCAGCGACAACCTTGCCGCGCTCCTGGTTCAGCACACCGATGGCGGCGTTGAAGACCTTGGTCTGTTCAAGTGTCGCGAGCGTCCGGCGCCCATGGACGACGCCTTCAAAGGCAGCGCGAATCCGGTAGTAATCTTCGGTCGGGATAGGGTCGAACTTATGGTTATGGCAACGGGCGCAGTTAATCGTGAGGCCAAGGAACGCGCCCCCAGTGGCGGTGACCATGTCGTCGAGCGTGGCGGCACGAATCACCTTCTGGGCCACCGCGTCCTGATTGCCGACGTCATCATAGGGGCCCGCGACAAGGAAGGCGCTGCCGATTTCAATCTCAGGTTGGAATTTGCCCAGGACATCACCGGCCAGGTGCTCACGTATCAGCTGGTCGAAGGGCTTGTCGTCGTTGAGCGAACGAATGACGTAGTCGCGGAAAGGGTAAAGGTCATCGACGATAACGTTGCGTTCGAAGCCGTTGCTCTCGCCAAAGCGGACAACGTCAAGCCAGTGCCGTCCCCAATGCTCCCCGTAGCGCGGGGAGGCCAGTAGGCGGTCAACGAGGGCTTCGGTCGCTTGGCGTGCGTTGGTGCGATGGGCCGTAACGAAGGCATCGACCTCCGCCTGGGTCGGCGGCAGGCCCGTCAGGTCGTAACTCAAACGCCGAATCAGTGCCTGCGGTTGTGCGGGCGCGCTGCGCGTGAGTTTCTGCGCGTGCAGTTTGGCGTCGATGAAGCCGTCGATATTGGGGTGTTGGAATTCCTTGGTCAGCGGTTGGAGTGACCACCAAGACTTGTCGGCGCGCTTGAGCTCGGCGGTGGCTTGGTCGCGCGGGTCAGCGGCGCCGGCTTTAATCCAGGCGGCGAAGTCCGCCACAACCGCATCCGGCAGCTTTGGCTTCTTGGGCGGCATCTCGAGGTCAGGTTCGAGGTGCTGAATGGAGCGCAGCAAGAGACTTTGGTCAGGCTGGCCAGGTACAATGATGGGCTTGCCCGATTCGCCGCCTTTCTGCCACCCGGCTTTGGAGTCGAGGTAAAGCCCACTCTTCAGTTTCTTGGCCTGGGTGCTGTGGCATTCATAGCAATGCTCGATGAGAACCGGGCGAATCTTCTGCTCGAAGAACGCGACGCTGGCAGGGTCGTCCGCGGCTGCCGTGACGAGCGGCACCAGTAGGAGTGCAGGCAGCAGAATTCTCATGTGAGGATCGGCTGGATGACGTGACCATGCACGTCGGTGAGGCGACGGTTCACGCCGTTGTGGTAATAGGTCAGCTTCTCGTGGTTTAGGCCGAGGAGGTGTAAGACCGTCGCGTAGAAGTCATAGCACGTTGCGACGTCCTTTACGCTGCGGCGACCGAAGTCATCGGTCGCTCCGTAGGACACTCCGCCTTTGACGCCGGCCCCCATCATCCAGGTCGTGTAGGCATCGGGATTATGATCGCGACCGGTGGTGCCGACCTGATGAGTCGGCATGCGGCCAAATTCTGTGCACCAGATAACGAGCACATCGTCGAGTAAGCCGCGCTGCTTGAGGTCGGCCAGTAGGGCGGCGGTGGGCTGGTCGAAGACCGGACAGTGGCGGTCGTAGTCGGCTTTCAGGGTGCGGTGGGCGTCCCAATTGAGTAGCCCATCGACATTACTTGCCCGGGAGGCGCAGTAGAGGCTGACGAAGCGCACCCCTTTTTCGAGGAAGCGGCGCGTCAGTAGGCAGTTCTTGGCATAGGCCGCCTTAAGTGGGTTCTTGTCGCGGGTGCCGTAGAGTGCATGGACGTGGTCCGGTTCACGGGAGAGGTCGCTGACCTCTGGGGCGGCCAGCTGCATTTTCGCTGCGAGCTCATAGGCTGCGATACGGGCACGGAGCTCGTCGTTACCGCGGTGAGCTTCGGCGTGCTCGGTGTTTGTTGCACGGAGGAACTCGCGGGTCGCTTCATCTTCGGCGGGCGAGATATTGGCTGGTCGGCCTAAATTACGTAAGGCCTGTTGGGCGGCCATACTAACTCCTTGGTGGCGGGCGGGCAGGAAGCCGTTGCCCCAGTTCGCTTTACCGTTGGGCGGTTCGCCGCGCGTATCTTGAACAGAGATATACGTTGGTAGGTTTTCGTTGAGCGTGCCGAGTGCGTGACTAACCCAGGCACCACTGCTAGGGTAGCCTTCGCGGGTGAAGCAGGTATTCATCGCGATACAGCCCGGTCCGTGGGTATTGCTTCGCGAAGTCATCGAATGGATGAACGCCATGTCGTCGACGTGTTGGGCCATGTGCGGCAAGTTTGAGCTGATCATCTTACCGCTCTGGCCAGCCGGCTTGAAAGCCCACGGGGACTTCATCAGATTGCCATTCTTACCTTGAAAGGTCACTTCGATCGGGCCGGGCAGAGGCGTGCCGTCAAATTTATCGAGGAGCGGCTTGTGGTCCCAGAGGTCGATGTGCGAAGCCGCCCCGGGGCAGAAGATTTGGAGTACCTGTTTGGCCTTCGGGGCGAAATGGGCGCCCGGCGGCAAGGCTCCACCGAAGTCGTCCATGAGTAGCCGTGACAGGGCCAAGCCCGTCATGCCTGTGGTCATGGCACCCAGGAAACGGCGGCGGGTTAGGTTGAGCGGGTCAGGCATGGGGTATGACTATTCTACTCCTATCCTGACAGCCTGCTACGCCCGATGTTTCATCGGGTGGCACTATCGCCTCACACCGGCTGGCTACTTCGCCAGCACTTCGACCTGGTTGATCTTTCCCTTGAGGTAGGGGCGCAGTCCGGCCTGGGTCAGTTGCTTACCAGCCTCGGCATCGCCTCTCAGGTGGGTCTCGAAGAAGAGCAGGG
>CAITUF010000306.1 GCA_903895475.1 uncultured Opitutia bacterium
ATTGCCCAGGCCAAGGCGATGGGCGACCTCGCCGGCTACGTCCTCCACGGCGACTGGCATCCCGGAGTCGTCGGCATCGCCGCGGGCAAGATCTGCCGTGCGCTCGACCGCCCAGTTATCGTGCTCGGCAAGGAAGGGGAGAGCGCCAAAGGCTCTGGCCGTAGCGTCCCCGGTACCAATCTCGTCGAGGCTCTCGGTGCCTGTGCCGACCTCCTGAAGACTTATGGCGGCCATCCGATGGCCGTCGGCGTTTCGCTTAATGTCAGCGACGTGGAGGCCTTCCGGGCGCGCTTCTCCGCCGCCGTCGAGGCCCAGAAGCTCGCCGGCGTCGTCCATGCGGACGGACGCGACATCGACATCGCCCATTGGATCAAGCCTTCGGAAGTCACCGACCAGTTGCTTGACGACCTCGATCTTTTGCAGCCCTTCGGCGAGGGGAATGGTGAGCCGGTCTTCGGCTTCAAGGGTTTCGTCTTTGACCGTCCGCCCACGCCCTTTGGCGAAGGCAATTTCCGTCACCAGCTTCCGCTCAGTGGTGGGCGCCGCCTGAACTTCGTCGCCTGGCGCATGGCCGATCGCATGCCGGAACCCGGCAAGGCGATCGAGATGGCCGTCAAACTGCAGTGGAACCGCTGGCAGGGCCGGCGCATCCCGCAGGCCGAGATCCTCGACTGGCGCTACACATCCTAGTCACTTCGTCGCGGCGGCTTCCGCCGGACGACGGTCCTCGATGGTCTTGCTGCGGATCGCGTACGGTTCATCAGGAATCGGCAGCAGGAAGACGAGTGAACGCACGTTAGGTTGCTGTAACGAACGATAGCCATGACCGAGCACGTAGCCGTCGTCACCCTTCGTGTGGATCTCCGCCACGGTGTATTGATGGTCCGCCCCGGGATTCTTCACGACGGTACGCGCGTTCGCCCGCAGCGTGACCTTGCGTTCGGGGTAACGTAACTCGACGTCCTTACCGGTGAGGTTGATGAACTGGAAAGAACCGTAAGGGAAGGTACCCTCGGCGTCGTCCATGGCCAGAATCTGGTGACCGTTGCCGCCCGAAGAGAAGAGTAGCAGGTAATTACCATCTTTCTGGAATGTATATTCAGCGGTGGGCGTGGAGGTTGGCTTGGGCGCCTTTCCGCCCTTTTTCGGGGCATCCTTAGGCGGCTCTTGGGGCGCGGATTCCAGCCTCAGGATAAGCAGATTGGTTTCTTCGGTCTCCTTGGAGGCCGCGGCGAGAATGGCGGAGAGCTCCTTGAGTCTTTCGTTGAGGGCTTCGATCTGGGCCTGATCCCCGGTGGACGGCTTACGGATACTCTCTGTAATCTGAAAGTTGAGGGTATCAAGTAGGCGGGTGATCTGGGCGAACTCGTCCGACGCCTGCAAGGCGACCGCCTGCGCACGGCGCAGACGCTGGATGGCGGCCGTCATGTCGGGTGTGAGCGGCCGAGGCTTCAAGGTTTCCTCGTCGATCGTGATGAAACGAAGCGTGTGCGGACCTTTATAGTTAATCTCTGGGGTGAAGGCGTTGTTCGGGATACTGAGCCGACGCAACGTGTCGCCCTCAAGGTAGCTGGCAGCCGGGATTGCGTCGTCGAAAGCGAGGGCCCGGAAGCGGATGCTCACCCCGGGCTTGTCCGTAGTCTGGGCGAAAAGAGACGTCGCGAGGAGCGGCAGCAGGAGGGCGGTACGGGCGATCATAGGTCCTTCTGCGTGAGCGTACGGGTGGAGAGAATGACGAAACGCCGACCCAGGGTGCGATTGATCTGATTGAGCAGGGGATTGTGCTGTTGGCCGTCGGTCAGTTTGGCCACCTCGGTTTCGGGTGGCTGGCTGGGGTCGCAGAATTCCGGGATACGCTGCACGACGGCTTCGATCCAGCAGCCGGCCAGGGTTCGGGACGGATCGAGCGCGTCCGTTGCGTCACCGTAGCAACGGATGACAAAGGTGTCGGAGCGCGTACTCAGGGATGAGCCGACGGCTTCGAGGATGTCGGATTGCATCAGCGACGTCGGTGCCGCCCGGAGCGAGTGGCTCTTGGTGCTGTTTGTGCGCGGGTCGGTGGCGACGACGTTGTCTGGCATAAAGGTATAAGGAATCAGGCCCGGGCCTGAATTTGCAGGGCTCACTGTGAGCTTCGACGCATCGTACGCGGGGGCCGCGGTCAGGGGCGAACTACGGTTGGAGAGATTGGCCCCGTCGACGTCGGCCCGCAGGATGGCGTTCTGGAGGCAGCCCTGCCAAGCGACCTGGTTGGGGTATTTACCGCAGTTGAAGCGATTGACGAACTGGGCTAGGCTTACGTAAGGAAGGGGGACCTCGACCCCGCGGTTCTTAATCACGTAATGGACGTCAAGGTAGGGTGAAGCGCGTAGGCCATATTGGTAGCGGTGGTTATAGCGGATGCGCATCCGTGTCTCGTCGACGATCGACTTGGCCAGCAGTTTGATCTGCGCGTCGTCCAAGGTCGCCAGGCCGGTCCATGCCTTCTTGTCGTTGAAGGCAGTCTTGTAGTTATAGTCCACGGGGTCGGCGCGGGCGGCTCGCGGGAAACGGGCGTTCTTGTCGGCGCCAGGTAGCAGCTCGGTGGCCGCGCCCATCACGTTACGCTTAGCGGTGGCCAGGAGGGCGGCCCAGGCGTCCACCGAAGTGCTGTTCACGTTGAAAGTGCCGTCAGTCAGGAGCGTCCCGGCGATGCGACGATGGTCGCCAAGCATGGCGCGGACGGTGACCGGGTCTCGCGTCGGGAAGAGACGGGTGCGTGGATTAGCAAGTCGTCCGGTGCCGGCGGCGAATTCATCGAGCACGGTGCTTAAGGTCTTGGACTCCGTGACAACCGCCGCCCGGCTGATGACCGGGGCTGCGCCTGAGAGGAAGAACCGGTCGTAGAGGGCTGAATTAGCCATCCAAGAGTGATCATGGTTGCTGACCCCGCAAGCCCCGTCCGGGGTGTAGGTGCTGGCGATATTGTTGCTCAGTGAGGCGAAACTGTTGCCGATCTGGAAAAGAGGCTCTTGGTCGCGAATGCCAAAATTCGCATGCGTATACTGGGCGAGGGAGAGGGGCGCCGAGAGTGGCACGCTCGTATAAACCGCCGAGGTCACAACGCTGAGCCCTAAGGTCGCGCTGAGGCCGCCGAAGGCGCGGGCGCCGTCGCTGGCCGGCGTCTCAATGACCTCGTTCCAGTTGTTGGCCGCACGGAGTACCATTTTGTAGCTCGGCGAAGTGAAGGCGTAGCCGTCTTTCATAGGCAACGAGGCCGTTTTGGAGCTGGACATGCCGTTGGCATCGCCGCGGGTCACGGCCGCCATCGGGTTTGAATGCGAGAATACGGGAAAGGGTAGCGCGTCTTTCGGCCAGCGGAGTCCGTAGTCAAAGATGCCGAGGATTTTAGGTTCCGAGAAGGCGTCAGGCACGTCGAGTCCGGTGCCGCCTACGGTCAAGGTCACGGCCCCACCGCTGCGGCTGAGATTCGTGGCCATGAGGGTATTCAGCTCGCTGCAGGTGTTGTAGGCTGAGCTGAGACTGGTGTTATTCTGGCTCGTGAGGCGATCTCCCGGCCAGGAGCTCAGGAGCACCCGTGCCTCGAAGATGCCACTGTTCTGGAGGCTGACGGTGATGGCCTCCCCGCCGATTCCATTCATCACGGTCAGCGGGTTGCCAGTCGCGTCGGTGCAGTTCATCCAGAATCCGCCGCGCGTATCCAGTCCCTTTTCGACAGTCAGGGGGACGACTGGCACACTCGCCGTGACCGGGTGCCGCATGAAACGACGCGTGCTCGGGAATCCCGGAGGAGGGCCTTCCGCGGCGTAGGAAAAGACCCGTAGGTCGCCGGGTTGCAGCACGGTGTCGACACCGACGTAGGCTCGGAAGCTTTCGACCGAGTTGACGGACGTGTCAGCACCAGCGGCAAGTTCGCCGATGCTCCGGGTCCAGATGTCGGTGTTCTTCTGGAACTTCAGTTGCAGTGTCTCCCAGTTCCGGAAGGAAAGACGCAGCGCGGAATTCTCCGAGGAGGAGTTATCGCGGGCGAGCCGCAGGCTGACGTTGTAAGGATTATGCAGCACGATCACCGGCGAAACGGTCAGTCGGAGGAGGCCACCGCCTTCCTGGAGGCCCCAGACGAGCATCTGTCGGCAGACGTAAGGGGAGACTGCCACCTTGGTCGGCTTGGGCGGGGGAAGTCCGTTGATGGTAGTGGCGTTGAGGAAATCGCCGGTCGAGTCGGCACGGTTATAGAAACGCCCGTAATGGGTGCGATCTCCGTAGGCCGAGGCGGCGAGTGCGGCCGTGTTAGGGAAATGCGCGCGGGCGTTGAGTTCCGGTGCCACCGGATTGAACCAATTTATTTCTTTGTACAGTCGGTGGTAGCTGCGGAGGGATTCCCAGGTCGGGCCGCGCGTCGTGCCGCTGTTCGAGAAGGAATAGAGCGGGGCAATGTTGCGGGTAGCGCCGTCATGCCTGACGATGACCTTAGCGTCGGCATAGGCGCTGCGCATGCTCGTTCCGTTGGGGTGGAAGGTGTAGGTGACACCGGAGAGCTGGGCGCCGGCAGAATCCTTGGGGGCGGAGCCTTCGCCAAACTCGGACAACTTCCATTCGGCATCCGTCTTCTCGAACGCCAACGAGAGGTCGACTTTGAGACCGCCCCAGAGGGAGTCACAGTTCACGCCGCGCGACCATAGGGTAGCTTCGGTGAACAGGCGCTTGGCGCGGGTCGGAGGGGAGGTTTCCGCGAGTCCGAGTCCGGTATTCGTTAGGAAGGGAATTTCGCGCATTTGGGTGATGCGCGGGTCGATTCCGCTGAGGGGCATATTCTCGAGTCCGGCCAGGATGCCGGTCCCCGAGCGTGCGGTACCGCGCAAGGCTTCCTGCTGCAGCTGAGGCGTCGTGATGCCGATAGCCGGAGTCAGTCGCGGGTCGGTGAGATTGATGCGTGCTTTGACCCCTTCGTCGCCGATCCAGTAGCAGTAAGAGCCATTCGCATCGCTATCGGGCAGGGCGATGCGGGGCAGGGAGATGCGGCCGTCGGGTTTCCCTGGGCTGGTGGCCGTGGCGAGTTCGGCGGCGCTCGCGCAGGTGCTTCCTACCAAAGGCACGAGCAGGTTGGCCGGGATGGTGAAGTCGTTCTGCCAAGGGACCCATTGGTCGATATAGAAGTCCGCCTGGCCGAAGAGGTTCGCCGATTGCGTGCCAGGCAGCTGGTCGTGTCGTCCGCTAATCAGCCAGGAGGGCGGCTGGAGTTGCTGGTCGCTGCGCCAGACGCCGGTCCAGAGCGGATTGCGGATCGTGTTCCAGGTCCAGCCCGGCTGCGTTGTGTTGGCCAGGATGTCGGCCCGCGCGGTCATGCGCCGGTCCGGCCCAGCTTCCTGCTGGAGGTGTGCGAGGGCGAGGCGGAGCGAGACGGCTGCGTTGAGTTTCGCCCGCTGAAAGTTCTGGTGCTGCGCCGAGAGGCGCGACTCGATGGTCACGAACGAGGCCACCGTGATGACGGTCATCAGCACGACGGACATCACCACGAGCGACAGCACGAGGCTGAAGCCGGGGCGCCGTGGCAGCATGATTTCCCTAGGCACATCCACCCACGTAGGATGAAGGGCGTGGCAACGCCTTCAAGGAGGGAAAGCCTTGCCGCCCCCTGGTCCGGCGCGGTGGCCGACTATTTGCCGTCCTGGGGGGCTTTTAGGCTGACGCCCGGTGTCTTCCTGGGCCCGGGTGGGCGATCGACGATGTCGCGGACCGCCACGCGCCCGGAGGATCCCAGGGGGAGTAATAGGTAGAGTTTGCGGATGCTTTCGAGGTGGAAGACGCGCCCGGAAAAGAGCGGGCGTTGGGATTCACCTTCTCCCGAGAGCACCTGGAGATCGTAGTACTCGGTTTCCTTGGCTCCTGGGCGAAAAACCTTGGAGCCTCCCGGTGGCACCACCTGCGGCCCGGCGGGGGTCTTGACGATCAACGGGAAAGCGCAGAAGTTAAGGTAACGATTACTCCCTGGGGGAAATGAGCCAGGGGCGTCCGATATGGCGAGGATGCCGTTGTCTTTGCCGGGGGTTACGAGGAGAATCAGGTGTAATATTCCTTGTTTGGTCGGCAGGTCGATCCAGGCGACGGGCGGCCTGCCTTCGATGGGCTTGAAGGCTAGGACCTGATCGCGACCTTTGACGCCGCGAGTGGGCGACTTCGGGGCAGACTTTTCGTCATCATCCTTCGGGGGAACCTCGCCCGGGCTGACGCTGGTCGTGAGAGAGATCAGCTGCAGGCGGGCGGGTCCCCGGTAGATCACCTCTGCGGAAAACATATCGGTCGGAATAACGAGCCCCTCGGCTTTTTTACCGTTCAGGAAGCCAAGACCGACTAACGGCGTTGTCGTGGAAATGAGGCGAAGCCTGGCCTCGACTAAATCCTGCGGTTGCGCGGCCGCGGTCGCGACCAACAACAGCAGTCCGAACATGCCGAGGACGGAGGCGTTAGATCTCATCGAGGCGGAGCCAGCGCATGGAGATGACCTTGAAGCGCCGACCTAGAAGATGGTTTACCGGGGTCAGGGCGGTGTCGACCGTGGCATCGGCGAGGGTGGAAGGGGGGGCGGTGGGAATCATCAACGGTCGCGGCGCGCTGTTACCCGTCTCGGCCGCGTTGGTCGGGTCGATGAAACCGGGCACACGCTGGACAATCACCTCCAACCAGGCCGAACCCGTCTTACCGTCGATCTGTGCGGCCTCGCCGTAACAACGAAGCTTGAAGGTGTCGGAGCGGCTGGCCAGCGCGGAGCCAAGGCTCTGGAGGAGGTCGGACTGCAGCAGGTTGCCGGGCGCGCTGAAGGCGGAGTGCACGCGGCTTTCACTGCTACCCTTGGCGGCGGCCTCGATGTTCTCCGGGTGCGGAAGCCGACTGGCGGCGGCGGTGGTGAGATTGTTCAAGGTCAGCTGTCGCTCATCCGAGACGGCCGCGACGTGGTGGCTGAGTCCGGCCTTCGCGTCGCGGTCCGCGCGGAAGATCGCCGATTGGAGGGCGCCGCACCGGCTCGCCCAGGTCTGGTCGCAAAGGAAGCGGTTGATGAATTCGGAAAGACCGAGGTAGGGGGTGGCCGCTTGGGTGAGCCCGCCGAAGAGTCGCTTTCCCGGGGTCTTGACCAAGTCCCGCTCGGTCCGACTGAGCACCGCGAAGCGGGCCTTGTTCTCGGCGACGATGCCCTTGGCCAGTTCGGTGAGTTGCACGTCAGTGAGGCTGGCGAATCCGTCCCAATGCTTGGGATCGTCGAATCGCCATTCACCCGGGTTGAGGTCCATCTTGGAAGCCTGAATGCCTCCACTGGAAACCTTGCCCACGATGCGTCGGAAGCGGGCGGAATTCGCTTCCTCCGTCAGCGTGGCGACGGCGAGCTCCTTAGCGGAACCGAGGAAGGATTTCCAGGCGTCGACCGAGGTGGAGTTCACGTTGAAGGCCCCCTTGTTGGTGAGCACGGTTGCGGCGCGACGATAGTCGCCCAGGGCTCCCTGAATCTTCACCGCGTCGAGGTCGGTGTATTCGAGGCTGAAGCGGGGATTGTCGAGCGGTTGGCCGGCGAGGACAAAATCCGTGATCACCTGCGACAGGCTCTTTTGCTCGTTCGGATCGACGGGCGTCGGCGTCGTCGCGGTCGCCCGGGTCACTGGATCGGTCGGCAGCGGGTCCGCCGCGGTGATTTCTCCCGTGGTGCCGGTCTTCATCCAGGGGGCGAGACTCGAGAGGAAGAATCCGTCCCACAGGGCCGAGTTGAGGAGGTAGGTCTGGTCGAAATCGGTCCAGTTGGGACCGTTGTCTTGGATGACTTTTCGGGCATCGACGAGCGGGCTGGCAAAACTGCTGCCGATCCCCAGGAGGGGCTGTTGGTCGCGGACGCCGAAATTAGCATGGCCGAATTGGGCCAGTGAGGTCGGTTGCGTCAGGGGGACCTCACAGAGGATGACACGGGTACTTCCTCCGGCCATCATGGAATTGCCCCCCATGGCGACTTTCCCGAGGTTCATGGGGTCGGTCGCCAAGACGTTCAGCCAACTCCCGCCCCGCAGGTTGAGCTGGAAGCTGGGTGAGATCCCTTGCACGCCCATCATGCCGCCCGTTCCGTTGCGTCCGGTGGCGCTGGCCCGTTGCGTGGGAGCCAAAGGATTAGAGTGCGTGAAAGTCGCGTAGGGAGCAGCCACGCTGTCAGCGGTCTTGACCGAGATCTCGACCGCGGTCACGAGGTCGGGCTCATTCAGGGGCGGTGGGGGCGATGGGTCGGGCGACGCCCATTTGGTTCCCGTGGGCGTGACGTATTTATCGGGGACTGCGCGCCAATCGGGGTAGAACCTTTCTGCGGGCTGGGGATGGGAGGCTGGGTTGATGTCGGTGAAGACGACTTCGGTGCTCTCGCTGCTCTTGTTGAAAAAGTCCAGTTTGTCGGAAGCGCCCGGCGAGGCCTTGCGGTCGAGCTGATCGCCCGGCCAGCATGCCAGCGCGTGTCGGATGCGTAGCCGGTCCCCGGGCACGATCGACAAGGCGATCGGCGATTCCAGGTCCAGCAGTCCAAGGGCGTCTTCACCGAATCCCCAATCCTTCAAGGTATCGCGGAAACCGCCGCGGGTGTCGTAGGTGTTGTCGAGCACCACGGACTTTGACCAATCCCCAATCGTGGGCTTGCAGGAGAAAACCCGAGATTCACCGGGCTCGATGATCATCGACACCGAGTCATCCTTTTTCAGGTACAGACGAAGGGTGTCCTCGGCGTCGCTGGTGCCGTCCTGCAGATTCAGGAATTTGGTCAGATCTGTCTCGAAGACATAGGGATCATCCATTGAGCCAGACTTGTACTGTTTGAAACGGAATTTCCATCCGTTCAGATCGGAGACCGAGATGGCCGTGGCAAAGGCCTCCGCATTCGCCGTCGCGTCGGGCTTGGGTTGCCAGGCCATACGCACATTGAAGGGATTATGGACGACGACGATGGGAGTGATATTCACCCGGATATCCACCCACTCTTCTTCGACCCAGACCCAGTTTTTCCCCCAGCGAATCCGCTTCCACTCGAACCAGTGCATTTTGTTGACACTGAAGGCGAGGGTGACGCGTTGCACGTAGGGCGTCGCGGCGACATTCAGCGGGCGGGTGATGAGGCGACTGCGGTCGCCGTTGAGGTAGTCGCTGGCGTTGGGATTGATGGGGGTCGGGAGATCGCCGTTGTACAGGTCGGAATAGGCGTAGGTCCGGTTGAAGCGGCTGTTGTTTGGGAGACCGCTGTTGCCCGGTGGGCCGCCTGGGCGCGCGACGGCGGCGTTGGGCCAAAGCGTGCGGGCTTTGAGCGTCGGGATGGAGGTGCCGCGCTCCCCGGTTCCCCCGCTGGTCCAGCCGACCTGCTTGTAAAGCCGATGGTAGTCGCGCAGTGCCCACCAGGTGGGTCCGCGCACGTCGCCTCCGGCGACCGTACGATTGAAGATGGGGGCGGCATCCGTGGTCTGCGAACCACGCTGCAGGACCGGCATGACGACCGGCTCAGCCCCTTTTTCCGTGTTCGTCCCGGCGGCGCCGGCCGCGCCTTGGCCAAACTCGGTGATCGCGAACCGTGCGTCGCTCAGCTCGAAGGCGACGGAGAGGTCCCGCTTGAGCCCACCCAGCACGGGGTCCGACAGTACTCCGGCCGAGACGAGGCTGATGTCGTGGAAATACTTGCGCGTATCGATCGGCTCATCGCTGGTAGAGATGATCGGATCCCAATCAGTGAGGAGTGACGCGTCCTTCATTCGGGTCAGTGCCGTTAGTTGAATCTGGTTCGGAAGGTTCTTCAGTAGCCCGTGGGTTACGGGGCTGCGGGCAGAGATGAGCTGATCGGCGCTGTTCGGGTCCGTCTTTGCGCGTGTGTCGATGAGGTTGGGGCGCGCCTTCACGCCTTCGTCACCGACCCAATAGGCGTAACTTCCTTTGATGTGGTCGTATAGGTTTGCGGTACCTATTTTATCAGGAGGCGGCGGCGGTTCTGAAAGAAGTTCGATCTTCGGGAGCGAGACGAGACCGCTCGGTGTGGAGCCGTAGTGCCCCAGCGCGCTGCCCAGGCCGACGAGCGGGACGAGCTGATCCGCAGGCGGTGCGTAGTCGGACTGCCACGGTGCCCAATAGCCGAGATGATAATCCGGGGTGAGGCTGGTCTGGTAGAGCGAGCTCGACTGGGTGCCAGCGGGTTGGTCGCCGCGGCCGGAGACGAGCCAGGCCGGCGGCAAGTCAGGAAGGTCGGTGCGCCAGACGCCGGTCCACATCGGATTGCGGAACTTATAGGCGAAGATGACCTCGGGCTGGGTGATGTCGGCCCGCGCGGTGGAGCGACGGTCCGGGCCGGCTTCCTGCTGGAGGTGCGCGAGGGCGAGGCGCATGGACACAATAGCGTTCAACTTAGCGCGCGTCGCCAGCTGCTGATTCATGACGGCCCGAGACTCGACCATGACAAAGGCGGAGACAGTGACCAGCAGCATGACGATTCCCGCCATCACCGTCAGGGACAGGATGAGGCTGAAACCGGGGCTGCGCTTGCTGTGTTTCATGCCGTACCACCAGGGTGGTGGTATGAGTATTATTACTCATTGTCCGAGTCAGGCAAGAGCCGCCTTTCGCCTCTCGCCGGCCCGGTCGCGGGAAGGTGACAAGGTGACCTTAGATAATTGATATAAAATAGGTGTTTTCAGGCCCCTGACGTGGGCGTAGGGTGGTTGGGTCATGAAAACCTCGCTCCTGGCTACCGCCCTCCTTTTCGCCTCGGTTTCACTTTTCGGCGTCGCTGCCGGCGGTGGCACCGTGCCGCCCACGCCTCCGACCGTCCCGCCGACTAAGACCGGTTGCAACAAGTCGGGCGACAAGAAGCCTTCCACTCCTAAGGCCCCCGAGAAGAAGAAAGAGTCGGAAAAGAAGTGCGACGACTCCAAGCGTCCGTTCAAGAAGTAAACAGTTAGTACCGATCGCCTAAAGGGCCGGACATTCGTCCGGCCCTTTCTGTTTCCGCTTGTCGGCGGCCGCCGCTTCGTAAGATGCGAGAGCATGCGATACCTTCCGATCCTCCTGCTCTCCTCGGTCTGCCTCTTCGCCGCCGACAAACCGGCCGCGGCTCCCGCGCCGGCCGCCCCGAAATATCAGGAAGGTAGCTGCTGCGACAAGGCGACGAAGCGGGGTGACAAATGCAACCACCCTTGCTGCGTCAAGGCCGCCAAGGTCGCCAAGGTCTGCGATCATTGCAACGAGCCGGTAAAGAAGTAACGCTCCGCGTGGTCGCTCTTGCTAGCGTCTAGGTTCGCCGCAGTCTACGTCCATGCTGAAGCGTTACCCCGTGCTTTCCTCCGTGCTGCTCGTCGGCGGCGCGGTCGCCTTGTTCTTCTTCACGCGGCCGGTCGCCGCCGCGCCGGCCGCTTCGCCGGCCAAGTACGAGACGTGCACGCCTTCGCGCGACGGCATCGGCAAGGTCTGGATGGGCAGCGAGATCTCGCACGTGATGGGGCATCCCGGTATCGGCTGGCTGGAGCGCACCGACCGCGAGAAGGAGGAGGCGCCTTCCAAGGCCATCGCCTTGCTGGAGTTGGCGCCCGACGCCGTCCTGGCCGATATCGGTGCCGGCTCAGGCTACTACTCCTTCCGCATCGCCCGTAAACTGCCCCGGGGCAAGGTCGTCGCGGTGGATATCCAGCCGGAGATGCTCGATTTCCTGAAGACGGAATCCGCCAAGCTCGGCGTGACGAACGTCCAGCCTCACCTGGGTGCGATCGACGACGTGAAGCTGCCGCCGGTCTCCATCGACGCCGCCCTGATGGTCGATGCTTACCATGAATTTGACCACCCGGTGGAGATGCTGGCGTCGTTGCGTTCGGCCCTGAAGTCGAAAGGACGAATCTACCTGCTCGAATATCGCGCCGAGGACGACAACGTCCCGATCAAGCCGCATCACAAGATGACCGAAGCCCAGGCGCGCAAGGAATTCGAAGCCGCTGGCTTCCGGTTCGTGGTGAACAAGCCGGACCTGCCGTGGCAGCACCTGATGATCTTCGAGAAGCCCTGAGCGTCTTCAGGCGCCGACGGATTTCTTGATG
>CAITUF010000307.1 GCA_903895475.1 uncultured Opitutia bacterium
CCTTGGTGTTGCCAGTCGAAACGACCGCATCGACTTCGCCAGCCTTCAGCATTTCCAAGGCAATCACCATGGAGGAGTCGCGCTTAGACTTGATTACCGTCATCGCCGCGTCGTCGGGGTTAACAACGGCGGGCGCGTGTCGGAATTGGATGCGCTTGTGGTTGAGGATCCGATTATCCATCGCCAATAGACGCAGGTTATCCTCATGGCCGACCAAGATGAGCATATCCTCTGGGCCGACGATGCCTTCGCGAATAGCCAAAGCCGCCCCAGCGACCGCTTCAGCGGGACCGAGGTCGCCGCCCATGCAGTCTAAGGCAATCTTATGGCCAACGGGCGAGGTAACTTCGCTCATACGCTACGAGCGTGGGCCCAGGAAAGAGGCTTAGGCCTCGGTGTCGAGGACCTGACGACCGCGGTACTTCCCCGTGGTGGGGTCGACGCGGTGGGAGCGACGGAGTGCGCCGGATTCGGCGTCACGCACGAGCTTAGGAGCGCGGAACTGGTTGGCGCCACGACGGAGGCGGCTGCGACGCTTGGACTGTTTACGTTTCGGATTTGCCATGGTTCTACGCTGGGATGAGGGTCGGTTCTACTCCTCCACCCCCCTCGGTCAAGCCCCCTTTCATGGGCTTGCTCCCCTACAAGGGCGGGATTGGCTCTTTTTATGGCTTTAGCCCCTGCGCTTTTTCTCGATCGGGACGGAAATCTCATCACGGACCACCATCATACCTGTGAGGTCCAGCAAATCGCCCCAATTACGGGGGTGAAGGAGGCCTTGGAAGCCTGTTTGCAGGCCGGGTATCGTCTCTTCATCTTGACCAACCAGAGCGGTATTAATCGCGGTAAGTTTACCTGGGCCCAATACCATGCCTGCAACCGCCGTATGCTTGAACTACTGGATTTACCGACGCCGGGTATCCTAGAAATCAAGGCCGCCCCCGAACGCCCCGATGAGCCTCCCATTTATCGTAAGCCCAGCCCGCAGTTTATCTTGGAGATGATTGCCAAGTATCAACTGGACCCAGCCCGCTGCTGGATGGTCGGCGATCGCATCACTGACTGGGATGCGGGTAAGAACGCCGGCATTCACTCTTGCGCCGTGCGCAGTGGTGCCGGTCGGCCTGAAGATTTCGCTTACGCTGAAAGCCAGGGATTCTTACTGCGTGCCGACTTTCCTGAGTTCGTCCGCATCGACCTCGGCCTGAAATTCTGAAAACAAAAAAGGACGAACCCAGAGGTTCGTCCTTTTGTCGAATTCCCTTAAGGAATTAGGCCTTTGGCTTTTCAGAAGGGCAGGGGCACTTTTCGCCGTCCTTCTTAGCCGGAGCGTCTTCAGCGGTGGCTGGAGCAGCAGGGGCGTCCTTCTTATCCTTGTCGCACTTCTTAGGGCACTCGTCGGCACAGAGCATCGCGGTAGGCTTCGGCTTGTCGGAAGGGCAAGGGCACTTGTCGCAATCCTTCTTGGCCGGGGCGTCTTGAGCGGTGGCTGGAGCAGCTGGAGCGTCCTTCTTGTCCTTGTCGCACTTCTTAGGGCAATCGGCCTCCGAGACTAGCGCGGTGGGCTTAGGGTTTTCAGAAGGGCAGGGGCACTTTTCGCCATCCTTCTTGGCAGGTTCTGCGGCGAAGGAAGTAACGGCAGCGAGGGCTAAGACGCTGGCGGCGGTGAGGATGAGTTTGAGGAACTTGGAGTTCATAGGAGAGAACTTCAATTTGGAAGATTCGTCACGGCTGTCAATGTCCGCACAGAGAATAAAAGCCCTAGGTTACTTTAGGCTTTTGCCCAGTTCGGCGAGTTTCTCTGAAGCCAGAATCAGGCCCGTTCCGGGCAACCAATGGCTCCCACTCGTGGTGGCGTAGATTTGCGAGGTCTTAACTGACTTAAGTTCTTTTACTACAATTACTTCCGATAATTCTTTTTGGCGTGATTGGGATGGGCTGATGGGGGTATTCTCCGGCTTTGAGTCGATCCAGAGAATCGCATCGGGGTTGGCCTGCACCAGGAGTTCCCAGTCGAGTTTGACCCAGGTGCCCGCCTGTAAGGGGGATTTAAAGCCCGCCTGCTGGAGCGCCAGGGTCGTATAGGCGTCCGGCCCCGCCATCATGCCGTCCCAAACAATCAAGAGGGTCCTCGGGCCGCTCACGGGTGGCCGGTCCAGCTGAGCGCGTAATGCTTTGGCAGCGACCTGCTGGTGCGTGGCTTCACCCAGCAACTCGAGGTCGCGCGTGACGGAGTCAGGGCCTTCGGTCTGAAGAATAATAATTTTCAACCCCGCACGGGTACAGCGTTCAGCCCAGAGCGGGTTCGCTAAGCGCGGCAGAATTACCAAGTCGGGCTTGGCCTGGAGTAAGGTCTCTAAGTCGGGGTTGAACGCATCGCAGGTCCGGACAGCGGGATGTGCTTTCGGCAGCGGACACCAACGGGTGGTCGCGACAATCTGTGCGCTGGAACCTAAGTCCAAGAGGGTCTGCGTCGCGCCAGGGCTGTAGCTCGCAATGCGTTGCGGAGGTTCCGCGCCGCTCACCGCCGCACAGTAACTGAAACACCATAACCAGAACCAGCGCATCAGGCAGTCAACGCGAACGCGAGGCGTATCGCCGCATCGAAGCTTCCGCGATCAGCGGTGCCTTGCCCCGCCAAGCCGTAGGCGGTGCCATGGTCAGGGCTGGTCCGGATGTGTCGTAGGCCCAGCGAAAGATTGGCGGCCGTGCTGAAGTCCACGGTCTTCAGAGGCGCCAAGCCTTGGTCATGGTAAATCGCCGCGACGGCGTCGAACTCCCCTTTTAGGTGGCGATGAAAAACGGTGTCGCCCGGAAGCGGGCCGCTGACGTCATGCCCTTCCGCGCGTAGTCGCTCCACGGCGGGCTTGATCATCATGTCGTCTTCCGTGCCGAGGAGTCCGCCTTCACCCGCGTGCGGGTTGAGGCCGCAGACCGCAATACGCGGGCGCTCATCGCCGAGTTTCTTTCGCAGGGTAATCAAAGCGAGAACGGTGCGGCGCACATCTTCGCTCGTGAGCGTCGTAGCGACGGCGCGCAAGGGGAGGTGCCACGTGACGAGTCCGACCGTGAGCCTTCCACCAGCAAAGGCCATGACGGGCGCACCACCCCACTGGTGCGCGAAGAATTCAGTCTGACCCGGAAAGGTGTAACCAACATCCGCTAGGCCCTTCTTATTGATGGGCCCAGTCACGACTCCGCTGAAGCGTCCGTCCGTGGTACCGCGCGCCGCAAGTTCCATGGCTTCCAGTGCAATCCGTTGGCCCGCAGTGTCCGGCTGGCCGAGCCGAGCCTCATAATCCGCGGGCCCGACGACTTGTCCCTGACCAAGCCGGGCAATCCATTTCGCCGGTCCGATGGGGACGACCGTGGTGGCCAACTCTGGGTGCGCTCGCAACCAAGATTCAATGAGCTCGGGGCCCACGCCCGCTGGGTCTCCGCACGTCAGGGCTAGGGGCAAACGGCTCATGCGGATTGGATGAAGCGGCCACGCTTTCCGCCCAAGAAGAAGTTAAGGAATTCCAAAGACTCCGCGCTGAGGAAAGCACCGCTCGCCACGCCCGCTTGTGCGAGGGTCGCACAATTCCCGCCCGGGGTGTAAACTAGATGATAGGCTTTCTTGAGCTCAGCGATGGTCTCCACGGGTAAGCCGCGGCGGCGGAGGCCAATAAGGTTCAAGCCCGCGCAAGTGTTGCGTCCATAGGCCAAGGCGTTGGGCGGGACGTCTTCCGTGATGACCGCGTTGCCCGAGGTCAGCGAGCCACCACCGATGCGGCAGAACTGATGCACGGCGACGCCGCCGCTGATGAAGGCGCGCTCGCCGACTTCGACGTGCCCGCCGAGCATGCAACCATTCGCGAGGATTACGTGGTCGCCGAGGACACAGTCGTGTGCGACGTGCGCGCCCGCCATGAGCAGGCCGTCCGCCCCGATAATCGTGACCGCGCCGGCCTTCGTTGCGCGGTGCACGGTAACGTGTTCGCGGAGGACCGTGCGGTCGCCGATGCGTACGCCAGAAACGATGGAGCGATCAAAGGAGAGGTCCTGCGGGTCGCCCCCGATGACGGCGAAGTGATCGACGCGGACTTTCCCACCGAGGCTGGTTCCCGCCTTGATGATGGCGTGCGCAGCAATGACGCTGCCCGCGCCTACCTTGACGCCAGCCTCAATAATGGCGAACGGCCCGATCGCGACGTCCGGGGCGAGCTGGGCAGAGGGATGGACTAGGGCGCTAGCGTGAATCACCGGGAAGAAGAGGAGGAGCCACCGAAGAGTTCGAGCTGGGTGGTGCGGACCATATCGTAGACGCGGAGCAGGCGAAGCAAGGCCAAGGTCGGCGACTCGCCGCTGGTCGGGGTCTCGGCGTGTTGCACGAGGTTTTCCACGATGGTCCGAATAGAGATGACGTGGTCGACGCCCGCTTCCTTGAGGAGGCGGATACTTTCCGAGCGGGCGGGTTCCTGCGAAGGTAGGCCCGGCAGGACGAGGATTTTTGTTGCTGGGGCAGCCTCGCCCTCAGGAAGGCTCGCCCAAGCTTCTTTCGCCGCCTCGCAGGCTTCCTTGCGGATGAAGTCCAGGAAGTCCCCCCGGCGTATTGTCGTCGGTGTCACGGACTTTTGCCCATGCCAGTCGCGGACAACGGCCACGCCAGTGGTTAGGGCGGGTAGGTCCGAACCAAAGAGTTGGAAGGCCCGTTCCCGCGGTGTCGCGGGAACGGGGTTGTGGAAAAAGACGGCGCCCTCCGTTTCGGGGCGTTTGCGTTTTCCGGCCACAGGGGCCTTGCGCGATTGGCGTACGAAGAAGCCGTTCACCTCGAAGAACTCGCGGACCAGACTGTCATCGAAACCCGCCATGGCCGCAAGGATGCAGCCGGAGGGCTAGGTAGGTCAACCCGCTATGCGATCACAGCGTGAAGCCCACGGGCGCGATCGCCACAGTGAACTCCCCTTTGAGCGACCCCGCCTTCATGGCTGGGACTAACTCGGCCAAAGGCGCCGTGCGGATCGTCTCATGCAGCTTCGTTAATTCACGGCCGATACAGACGACGCGCTCGGGACCCAGGACCTCCAGCATCTCGTCAGCAAAATCACTAATCCGGTGGCAGGATTCGTGCAGGACAATGGTTTCGTCCGCCGTCTTCGCGCCTTCGAGGAAGCGACGTCTGGCCGCAGACTTGGGAGCCAAGAAGCCGACAAAGCGGAAGGCATTGGTCGGCAGGCCAGAGGCGGAGAGGAGCGTGACGATGGCGCACGGCCCTGGGAGTGGCGTCACGATGAGCTTGCGGCGACGGCATTCGCGCGTGACGCGGAAGCCGGGGTCGCTGATGCCAGGGGTGCCGGCATCGGTGATCAGGGCGACGACGGCACCGCGCTCGATTTTATCCGCCAGTTCGACGGCGACTTCCCTTTCGTTGTGCTCGTGGTAGGCCAGCATCGGCTTGTTGAGTCCGAGGTGGCGGAGTAGCCCGCCTGTAACACGCGTGTCCTCGCAAGCGACGACGTCGCACGCCGCTAGCTCGGCCTTGGCGCGCTCGGTGATGTCACCGAGGTTACCCAGCGGAGTGGCCACGACGAGCAGCCTGCCGGACGCTCCACGAGGCGACCCGTGTGCGTCTGCGGAGGCCGAAGGCATCTTAGCGGAAACCGGAGCCACTGCCCCCGGCGTTCAGGCCAGGGAGGCCACCCTGCCAGGAGGCGGGTTGGGCTTGGGGCAAAGTCGAGTCAATGGGCTTCTCCGTCGTCTCGCAACCGACTAGGCCCAAGAGGGCAACGGCGGCAGCGAGGACGTGAAGTAAGCGCATGGACGGCTTAGTTATTGGCAATCTTACCAGTGAAAGGCTGCAGGGTCACGACACCACCACGGGTGAACTGGTCGAGCTTCGCACCAGGCAGAATCTGCGCAGTGGAGAGGGCGGCCTGGACGGATTCGACGCGGATCGTACCGATGACCTGGTTGTTGATGAGAACCGTGAAACCAGACTGGGGCTTGATACCGTTGATTTCGCCGATGGAGAAGGAAACGAGGCCCTTGGAAGGATCGATGACCACGATGCGGGTCTTGATGGTTTCCGGACCAAACTCGATTTGAACGGTGTCAGCCTTTTCTTCGAGGAGAGGGTCGCGCGGATAAGGAGGCTTGTTGCCAGTCGTAGCGACGGTCCAGTTGTAGAGCTGGACGTACTTCTGGGTGGCCGAGTTGCGGCCTTCTTCAGCCTTGTTGGCCTTGGCGATTTCGCCGTCGAGCTGCTCCTTGGTGAAGAGGGCAGCAATCTTCTCCTTGTCCTTGGCGATTTCTTCCTTGGCGGAGTTGAGTTCGGCGGTGAGGGAATCTTTCTTGCTGTTGGCTTCAGTGAGCTGGCCGGTGAGTTCGTCACGCTTGCGGGTGAGCTCGGCGCGTTCGCCTTCGAGGGTGGTGACGTTAGCGGTGAGGCCTTCGATCTTCTGCTTCTTGTCGGCGACGTCGGCGTTGAGGTCCTTCACGTTGCCTTCGAGCTCGGTGATCTTAGTGCGCTTGGCTTCCAGGAGGCTCTTGGCCTTGGTGTTGATGTCGACCATGCGGAGGTCGAACTGCTTGTTAGCCAAGATTTCGACGTCGGTCGTGGTCCAAACGGTGTTCACCATCGCAGTGTCGACCTTTCCCTTGAGCAGGTAGGCGAAGACACAGGCAGCGATCGCGGCGATGACGCCGACAACGCGGATGACCAGATTTACAGACTTATTCATGGGGATTTTTGGGGAGTAAAGGGGTTAGGAATGACAAAAGGCCGTTTTCGCTGGGTCCCCCGATTCCTGTCGTTTAACAGGTCCCGGGTTGGAGGAAACGTGCAGGAGAACTTTGAACACCACTTCCTCCGACCCGACAAGTCCAATTTCCTCGCAGAGCTGGGTTGTGGTTAGCCATTTCCCGGGGGTCTTGGCCAGGCCAGCGATGGCGCGTGCACGAATCTTCAGGGTTTCCGAAGCAGCTTTCTTGCCGGCTTCGACGCCAGGTTGGTGGTAAGCGTTGATAGACAATAGGTTAGCATATAGTCCGACGGCCCGTTCAAAGAGCGCGATCAGGGTGCCAATCGAGTGGGCGTCGATTTTTTGGATGGTGATCGTGAGGTTGGCTCGGCCGCTGCCCGAGAGGGCCTCGCGCGAGCCGAGGAGAAAGGCTTGGAGGTAGTCGCCCGCGGTGACGCCGGGTTCGACTTCCGGGGAGGGGCCGCGGCGGTCTTGGAGGACTTCGATAAAGACCGCAAAGAAGTTGTTCACGCCATCACGCAGTTGCTGGACGTAGGCGTGCTGGTCGGTGGAGCCTTTGTTGCCATAGACAGTGAGGCCCTGAAAAACTTGGCGACCCGCAAGGTCGTGCTCTTTGCCCAGCGACTCCATGACGAGCTGCTGGAGGTAGCGGGAGAAGAGTAGGAGACGATCTTTATAGGGCAGTACGACCATCGCCTTGGTGCCACGGCCTTCGGTGAGATGATGCCATGCCAACGCGAGTTGGGCGGCCGGGTTGCGCGCGGTGTCCGTTTGGCGCGTGAGCTCATCCATGGCTTTCGCACCCGCCAGGAGTCCATCGATGTCGAGGCCTTGCAAAGCAGCGGGGAGGAGCCCAACGGGGCCGAGTTCGCTCGTGCGGCCGCCCACCCAATCCCACATCGGGAAGCGGGCGAGCCACTGCTCGGCAACGGCAACTTTATCGAGCTGGCTGCCTTCGCCGGTGACAGCGACCGCATGGGCCGCAAAAGAAAGACCCGCCTGCTTCCAGCGCAGGGCGGCTTCAATCTGGCCGTTCCGCGGTTCGGGCGTGCTGCCAGATTTCGAAGTCACCAAGACGAGGGTGGTGCCGAGGCGCTGACCAAGCGCATCAAAGACGCGGTCGATACCGTCGGGATCCGTGTTGTCGATGAAGTGCACGCGCAAGGTGTCTTGCGCGGTGCCGAGGGCATCGGCCACAAACTGCGGGCCTAAAGCCGAACCACCGATGCCGATGCAGAGGAGGTCGGTAAACTTACCGGCCTGCCCACAGACTTCGCCGGCGTGCACTTTTTTCGCAAAGGCGTGGATGGCTTGGACGGCCGCTTTAATCTCGGCGGTGAGGGTGGCGTTCGGAGCGAGCTCCGGCGCCCGCAGCCAATAGTGTCCGACCATGCGCTTTTCGTCCGGATTCGCGATCGACCCTTTTTCTAGTGCGGCCATGTCCGCCAAGGCCGCCCGCATCGCCGGTGCTATGCGCTCAGCAAAACCGGCGGGAGCCGGGGCGCGGCTCAAGTCGAGGGAGAAGCCCAGCTCCGGGTAGTGGATGAGCTGACTGCAGTAAGCGGCGAAGGTAGAGGCCATCGCCTCGTTGATATCCCCTCCGTGGGGGTGGAGGCAATCCCGTTCGCCCGCTTACGGACGGAGCGTCAGGACGTGGAGGCCTTTTTTATTGGCCGTCACGATTTCCGCCCGTCCGTCGGCATTGAGGTCCGCAACGGCGAACTGCGTGCCGATGCCCGAGTCATCATCCGCTACGTGCGTCGAGAAGATGATCGTGCCAGCGGCGTCTTTCACCCATGTCAGGCCGATCACCAGCGGAACCGCGAGGGGATTGGCGTCGCCCTTCGGTCCGTGGGCCCAGAAGCGTTTGCCGGTGAAGAGGACGGGGCGGCCATCGGATGCTTGTTTGCTCAGCACCAAGGCATGCATCTGTCCCAGCACTAAGCCGCCCAAGGAGTTCGCCGGCTTGTCGTCGAGGATGCGGTGCTCGACGAAAGTGCTTTCGCCCTTCGCGTCGCGGCGCTGCTGGAACCAAGAAAGGCCGAAACGGTGCGCGTCGAGCGAGGTGAGTACATCCGCCAAGCCGTCGCCATCGACGTCGGTAACAATCATCTGCGCGCCGCCATTACGGCCCGCCGAAAAGGCGACGGCGTGAAAGGTCCAAAGCGTACCAGCAGGGGCTTTCGGTCCGGGATTTTCCCACCAGCCGTTGCGTTCGAGGATGTCAGGAAGGCTATCGCCGTTCAGATCGCCCACGCCCAAGCCGTGCGTGAAGCGTGCATACTTTTTAGGGTCGGCCGCACTGATGGCGGTAAATTTCGCCGGCTGCGTGGGGTCGGCGGCGAGCTTAACGAAGCCCACGGCGCCCTCAGACATACAGACGAGTTCGGGTTTACCGTCGCCATCAAGGTCAAGGAGGTGCGGCGATTCGTTATCAGTCTTGGCCAGGAAGAGGTGGCGCTTCCACGGGGCGTCCGTCTGCGCGCTTGGGTTCTCATACCAATACGTTTCCTTGCCCGGGAAGCCGACGGTGATGACGTCCGGCCGGCCGTCACCATTGAGATCCGCGATCAGTTGTACGAACGAATCTGAGTAGCCGAGCGGGTCGTAAGGCCGGCCGGGGTTGGCCGCCAAAACATGGCGGACGCGGAAATCGGGGCCTTCGTACCAATGCGGTCCAGCCACGATGTCCGGCTTGCCGTCGCCGTTGAGGTCGCCGACAGCGCAACCTTCGCTGAAGAAGTCCGTGGTCAGGGTGCGCCGCGTGAAGTTGGGTTCGGGCGCAGCGCCAAGGGCGCACGTGCCGAGGCAAGCTAGGGCAAGCAGGGTGGGGCGAAGCATAAGGGCACGGTGCCTGCTTCCCGAGCGGAGGCAAAAACAAAGCAGGCGAGACCAGAGTCTCGCCTGCGAGCGCCCCCAATGGCTTCGCTTAGTCGGCGTCGGTCACCGCACCATCGCTGGCGGAGGACACGAGTTTCGCATACTTGGCCAACGTGCCACGCTTTTCTTTGCAAGGGGTGGGCTTCCAAGCCTGCAGGCGACGGGTGATTTCTTCCGTCGGGACGGCGAGGTTAATTTCGTTCTTGAGGGCATCGATGATGATGGTGTCGCCGTTCTGGACTATAGCGAGAACGCCGCCCACGGCAGCTTCCGGGGTGATGTGTCCAACCACGAAGCCGTGGCTGCCTCCCGAGAAGCGTCCATCGGTGATGAGGGCGATGGTCTTGCCCAAGCCCTTGCCCATGATGGCGCTGGTCGGCCCGAGCATCTCGCGCATGCCGGGGCCACCCTTGGGGCCTTCGTTGCGGATGACGATGACGTGGCCGTCTTTGACTTCGCCACTGAGGATACCCTTGAGGGAGTCTTCTTCGGATTCGTAGACGATGGCCTTGCCGGTGAAGGCGCTGCCTTCTTTACCGGTGATCTTGGCGACGGCGCCTTCGGGCGCGAGGTTGCCACGGAGAATGCGCAGATGGCTGTCAGCCTTGATGGGATTGGAGAAGCGGCGGACAACGTCCTGGTCCGCAGCGTAGTTCCCGACGTTCGCTAAGTTTTCTGCCACGGTCTTGCCGGTGACCGTCATGCAATCGCCATGCAGAAGGCCCTGATCGAGCAGCATCTTCAGCAGCGGTTGGAGGCCGCCGATACGCACGAAGTGAGCCATGTTGTACTTACCGCTCGGCTTGAGGTCGGCGAGCACCGGGACCTTCCGGCCGACGCGTTCGAAATCTTCGAGGGTCAGTTTGATGTGGGCGGTGTGGGCCATCGCGATGAGGTGAAGCACAGCATTCGTCGAACCGCCGAGGGCGATGACGACGGTGATGGCGTTCTCAAAGGCTTTCTTGGAGAGGATGTCCGAGGGACGGATATTCTTCTTGAGCAGCTCCAAAACGGCTTTGCCGGCGCGTTCGCAGTCGGCGAGTTTGTCCTTGGAGTTTGCGAGCTGGGCAGAGCTGTCGGGTAGGCTGAGGCCGAGGGCTTCGATGGCCGAGGCCATGGTGTTGGCGGTATACATACCGCCACAGGAGCCTTCGCCCGGAATCGAACATTTCTCAATTTCCTTGAGCTCGGCGTCGTCGATCTGCTTGCCGGCATGCTTACCGACGGCTTCGAAGACGGTGACGATATCCGCCGATTGGCCGCGGTGTAGGCCAGGGACGATGGTGCCGCCATACACGAAGACGGAGGGGCGGTTGAGGCGAGCCATGGCCATCACGCAGCCAGGCATATTCTTGTCGCAACCGCCGATGGTCACGAGGCCGTCAAAGCCTTCCGCACCAGCCACGGCCTCAATGGAGTCAGCGATGATCTCGCGGGAAACGAGCGAGTAACGCATCCCCGGTGTCCCCATGGAGATGCCATCCGAGACGGTGATCGTTCCAAAAATCACACCTTTACCGCCTGCTTGGTCGGCGCCTTTGGAGGCTTCCACGGCCAGCCGGTCAATATGCATGTTGCAGGGGGTCACCATCGACCAAGTCGAGGCCACGCCCACCACCGGCTTATGGAAGTCGGCATCGGTGAAGCCGACGGCCCGAAGCATGGCGCGGCTGGGGGCGCGGTCGGCGCCGTCCACGACGATGGAGGAGTGCTGGCGGGTGCAATCAGGGGAGCTCATGTGGGTGTGAAAAGTCTGCGGTTGTCAGTAGGGGGGACCCCCCTAATAAGTGGGAAGGGCCGACTCTGCCGTCCGCCCCCTTTTCCGACAATCCAATTTTACGCCCCTCTCCCCCCGTGGAATTCAACCTTAAGAAAATCATCAAGGCGCTCCTGCTCTCGACCTCCGAGGCGGTCTCCATCAAGGACATCCAAAAGGTCGTCCAGCGCTACCATGCCCAATCGGCCTCCGAGTCGACGGAAGAGCGGCCGGCCGCCGAGCCTGGCACCGCGCCTGCGCCCGTCGCTACTCAGCCGGTGCAAGAGGTGATTCAGGATATCATCGATCAGGTGCCGACTTTACTAACGGCCACGCAGATTCGCGAGGCGGTCGACGCCCTCGAGGTTGAAATGCGCGAGGCTAATGATGCGTCGCGCATCCTGCAAGGTCCGGAAGGCTTCCGTCTCGTGATCTCACCCGTCTACGCCGATTGGGTTCGTCTGCTTCGTGGTGAGCCTCGTCCGCAGCGCCTCAGCCCCGCCGCCCTTGAAACGCTTTCCATCGTCGCCTACCGTCAGCCCGTCACGCGTCCGGAGATGGAAGCCATCCGTGGCGTTTCCGTCGACAGCGCCTTGAATCGTTTGATGGAGCTCGAGTTCGTTGCCGTGACGGGTCGCGCTGATCTCCCGGGCCGTCCTATCCAATACGGGACGACCGATAAGTTTCTTGATTTCACCGGCCTGCGCACGCTGGGCGAGTTACCTGCGTCCGATGTCCTGTCGCCCGCGCAGATTTCCGAATGGATTACGCGTGCCACGACGCCCGTGGCCGTCGGTGA
>CAITUF010000308.1 GCA_903895475.1 uncultured Opitutia bacterium
CCTTAACGTCAATGACCCGCTCGGCCGGGATTACCTCGATCGCTATTTCCAGCTCCTGCAACTCCGCGAGCGCGACGCTGAGGTGGTCGAGCAAAGCCTCAAACTACTGCAAAGGGGGAAGGACCTCCCCCCACCTACCCGCCAGACCATTGCCCTCTCCGCCGCGACGTCTCTTTACTGGGTAGGCCGTTACGCGGAGTCGGTTAACATCATCAATATTAACAACTTAGACGCTAATGTGGGGGGACTTTTGCTCAAAGCAAAAGCCCTTTTCGACGGGGGCAAGACCCAGGAAGCGGTCGGCCTGCTCGAATCCAAGACATCGCTCTTTAACGGCTCAGCCAAAGATGCCCTCTACGCCCAACAGGCCCGCTTTCAAATCTTACTCGGCAAATCCAAGGTCGCCTTGACCGTGACTAACGAGCGCATCGCCATCGATGAAAAGGCCCCCTTCCCGCATATCCAGCGGTTGATGCTGCTAGACCGATTGAATCTTAAAGACGAGTACGACAAAGAGCTGCAACTGATTGCCGAACGATTTGCCGGCAACGCTGGGGCGATGATTGCGCTCGCGAATTTCGCCGCCGAACGCGGCTACGATGGCCTCACTTCCACCTTGGCCGAGGCATCCGCCAGTCGCGGCTTCGAGCGTTCGACCTTCGCGGCCCTCCACCTGGAAGCATTGTTGAACGGACAGCAGCCCGACCAGGTGATCACGCAATACCAACAAGTGAACGCCGCTGATCGTGGCTACTTTTCCTCCAACCAGCCGATCGTCAACGCCCTGCTCGGGATCTCTTACCATGCACGGCCGAAGAAGGATGACGTCGCCGCCAAGAGCGACCGAAACATCGGTGACCGTTATCTCAAAGAGTTCCTCGCAGCCCAGAACCTCGGTCCCGAAGCCTATCGTTCCGTCGGTAAGCACCTGAAGCGCATCCGCGCCACCGAGGCCGCCGTCCGCGTGCTGGAGGTCGGCGTCCAACTCTTCCCCCGCTACGCTCAACTGCGCGCCGACTACATTGGTGCCCGGATGCTCGCTGGCCAGACGGAGGCTTACGGCACGCGCAAATCGGTCGCCGATGAACTGGAGGAACTACTGACAATGCGCCGCCCGTCGCCGCTCATCTGGCACGAAGCCCTTGCCTGGCTTCGGAGCGAGGCGAAGCTTCCGAAAGAACAGGCCGAGCGCCTCGACCGTGCCATCGCCCCGCTGGCCCGTCCGGACCTCGATCAAGAAGCGCTCAACGGTCGCTAAACAACATGAGCCTTGCCGCCAAGCGTGCGCAACTAATCGCCGAGCTGGAACCGTTCGGCGACCACCACGAGCGCTTCCAATACATCATCGACCGGGCGAAGACCGCGCCCGGGCTCGACGGCGCACTCAAGCTCGACGCCTTCCTCGTCGAGGGCTGCACCTCTAATCTGTGGCTGGTGCCGACGGTCGAGAATGGCGTCTGCCGCTTCCGTTGCGACGCCGATTCACTCATCACCAAGGGGATCGCTGCACTGGTCTGCGAACTATACGACGGAGGAACTCCCCAAGAAGTCGCCGCCACGGACGCCAACTTCCTGGCTGAGGTTGGCGTGACCCAACACCTCTCCCCCAATCGCCGCAACGGCCTCACCAATTTAGTCGGTAAAATTCGCACCTTCGGCCAAGTCGCTGGCCGCTAAAACGCCTGATTGGCTGAATTTCATCGAAAGGGATTTGCACCTTGGGCCTCCGCAAGTCTGATGGAGGGATGCAAACGTCGGCCCACCCAACCTCCGCCACCGCGACCTCGGGCCAGCCGGATGCATGGCTGAAATGGCTCTGCTTCGTGACCCTCGCTTGGACGGTGATCGTGCTCCAAGCGGGCGGCTTCACGACGAGTATCCGCGCGGGGATGGCCTTCCTCGATTGGCCGCTCTCGAACGGCTCGATCAACCCACCAGGCTGGCTAACCGAAATCGATAAATTCGCCGAACATTCGCATCGCCTGGCCGCCACTGGCCTAGGGCTTCTCTGTCTCGCCATCGCCGCCATGCATTATGCACGTGAGCCGCGCCGAGGTGTTCGCTTGACGGCTTATGCCTTAGCCGGCCTCGTGATTCTCCAAGGCGGCCTCGGTGGCCTGCGCGTCCTCCTCGACCAACTGAACATCGGCGGAGATGGCAACCTGAAGGCCATCTGTTTTGCCATCGGACATGCGGTCAATGCCCAACTCACCATCGCACTGCTCGCCGTCATCGCCGCCAGTCATACGCTCGCCTGGCGTCAAGTGAACCCCGCTCAACCTCGGGAACGACTAGCCGCCAAGGTCGCCGCCGGGGCGGTCTTTACGGTCATCATTTTTGGGGCGATCATGCGCCAGAACCATTTCACCTCTTGGGTGACGAGCGGAAGCCTCACCGAGCTCTTCCTGCCGGCCGGCGACGGGCTTCCCTGGTTGATGAACCTATTCCACCGCTCCGGCGCGCTCATCGCCGGTGTCGCGGTACTCGTCTTCGCCGCCACCGGAGAAAGGCGCGCCAGTCGATGGGTGCCCCTCGCCCTGCTCCTAGGCGTCCAGATTTCGCTGGGCGTTCTGAGCATCGTGCTACCCCTCAATCCGCACGTCCGCACCATCCACCTAGTAGTGGGAGCCGCCTTATTCTCGACCGTTTGCGCCCATGCCGCCCTGGTCCACCGAGCTAAGTCTTCCGTAGCCTGAGCGGTGCGCTCCGATTTGCCTTTAACCCGTTGAGGAAAGCCGCCACGACAAGTGCATGAGCGAACGCGCTGGATCTCTTCCTGCCGCCCTCTGGGAGTTAACCAAGCCCCGGTTGTCGTTCCTTTCCGTCCTGACGGCGCTGGCCGGCTACTTTTGCAGTAATCCACAAGGCTTAACCGACGCCCGCGTACTCGTCTCGCTCGCCGTGGGCACGGCCTTAGCAGCCGGCGGTTGCGGCGCACTCAATATGTGGTGGGAAAGCGAAGCCGATGCCCGAATGGAACGGACCAAGAATCGTCCCATCCCCGCTAAGGTCGTCCACCCGGGCATCGTCCTACTTTTCGGCGGCACACTCTGCATCGCCGGCGTGACGCTCGTCTGGAACGGCGCCAACGCCCTCGCGGGCTTCCTGACGTTGGCCACCATCGTCAGTTACCTTCTTTTTTACACGCCACTTAAGTCGGTGACGTCTTGGTGCACGCTCGTCGGTTCTTTGCCCGGTGCCATCCCACCCATTATCGGCACGGCCGCCAAGCTCGGCCAAGGCCAAGCCAACGGAAACATCGACGCCATGGGCTGGCTCCTCTTCGCCCTGCTTTTCTGTTGGCAGATTCCCCACTTCATGGCCCTCGCCGTGATGTGCCGTGACGATTACGCCCGTGGCGGCTTCAAGGTCGCGACCGTCGATGACCCCTCTGGCCGGTCCGCCTCGCTCTGGGCCATGGCGTTCATTATCCCGATGATCTTCGTCGCTGGTAAGATCGCGATGACGTTCTTCGAGCCTGGCTACACCGGACACCTCGGTGGCTTCAAGAGCCCTTACCTCTGGGTCTCGCTGCTCGCGGGCGCTTGGTTCTTCAAACTGAGCCTCGACTTCGCATTACCGCACCGCCGGGCGGAGGTCGCCAAACCATTCTTCCTCGCGTCGATTCTCTACCTCCCAGTGGTCCTGTTGACTCTGACGTTAAATCGGCTTTTCTAGGGACATGGACTTGCGTGCGGCCAAAGCCCAGCTCCGCGCCGAAATGAAAGCGTTACGGGCTGAGCTCTCGCCCGCAGCGCACGAGCAGCAGGCGGCCCAGGCGGCAAGTGTCCTATTATCATTGCCGCAGTGGTCAGTAGCCCGAGTCGTCTGCCTCTACGCGTCATTTAAACACGAACTAGGGACCCACCGATTACTCCAGACGGCGTTAGATGAAGGCAAGGTGCTGATCCTGCCCCGCGCCCGGCCCGACGGCACCTTGAGCCTGCACGAGGTCTCTGACCTGAGCTCCTTGACCTCCTCGCACCTCGGTATCTTAGAGCCTACCCCCGACGCACCGCGACGCGACGTCACCGAGGTCGACCTCTTCTTAGTCCCCGGGCTCGCCTTCGCCGCCGATGGACACCGCCTGGGCTATGGCGCCGGCTTTTACGATCGTCTGCTGAGCCAAGCCAAGTCGACCGCCTTCACCGTGGGCTATGGCTTTGAATTTCAAATCGCCCCCGAGGTCCCAGTCGAAAGCCACGACCACTGCCTCCATGCGATTGTCACCCCGGCTGGGGTGGTGCCTAAGGTCTCTCGCTAGGAGGTTTGCCTATTAGGCGGTTTTGTGTCCGTTGGTGGGTCGCCGATGCCTGCCGCCCAACCCGATGCCATTCGACTCCGCGGAGTCCGCCAAAACAATCTAAAGGGATTCGATATCGACATCCCCATCGGGAAACTGGTGGTCGTGACGGGCCTCAGCGGTGCCGGTAAATCCTCGCTCGTCTTCGACACTTTGCATGCCGAGGGCCAACGCCGTTACGTCGAGACCTTCAGCCCCTACGTCCGACAATTCCTCGAGCTCCTCCCAGCGCCCGCCCTCGACTCAGCCGAAAACGTCCGTCCGTCCGTCGCCATCAAGCAAGGTAATGCCGTACGGACCTCGCGCTCGACGGTCGGAACGATGACCGAGCTTTGCGATTGGTTTAAGGTCTGGTTCGCCCACCGCGCCGAGTTGCTTGATCCCGCCAGCGGTCAACCGGTCGTCCCGCAAGGCCCCGCGGCGGCTTGGGACGCTTGTCTACAAGCACATGTCGGCCAAGGGGTCGTCCTAGCCTTCGCCGTGCAGAAGCCAGCCGGGCTCGCTTGGCCAGCCATCGCCGAAGAATTTGTGCGCGCCGGTTTCACGCGGGCGTTCGTGTCTGGCCAACGGCTCCGCCTCGGCGAAGAAGCTATTCCCGAGGACGCCGACGAGACGCTCATCATTCAAGATCGCCTGACCATTTCGGCCGCTGAGGCTTCGCGCTTCCATGAGGCCGCCTTGGTTGCCTTCCGCCTGGGCGGTGGCCGCATGCGCCTGCTAACGGACGCGGGCGTCGAAATCGGGCGCTTCAGCGAGATCCTCGAATCTCCAGTCGATGGCCGCCGCTTCCGCCCAGCAACGCCCGCACTCTTCTCGTTTAATTCCCCCATCGGCGCTTGTCCTGATTGCCGGGGCTTTGGCCGCGTCATCGGCCTCGACTGGAAGAAAATCATCCCAGACCCGAAGCTCACGCTCGCCGAAGGCGCGGTCGCTCCCTTCCAAGGCAACGTCTACGGCGAGAGCCAACGCGATCTGGCCAAGGCTTGTAAGAAGAAAGGTATCCCGCTGGATGTGCCTTGGAATAAACTGACCGTAGCCCATCGTCGCTACCTTGAAGACGGTGACCCTACGTACGTGCCCGGCGAATGGGAGTCGAAGTGGTATGGTATCCGCGGCTTTTTCCGCTGGCTCGAATCAAGCACCTACAAGATGCACGTCCGCGTGTTCCTGTCGCGCTGGCGCGCCTACGAGGAATGTCCCAAGTGCCGTGGCCAACGTTTCCGCGAGGAGTCACTCTGGTGGCGCTGGCAGGGCCGGAGCCTGCCCGAACTTTATGCACTGCCGGTGACCGAACTGCGCACATTACTCCGTCCCTACGCGCCCAAGGACTCGCGCCACCCCGCCGACCACGCGCTCGAGGCCATGCTCGCCCGCCTCGGCTACCTCGAAGCCGTCGGCCTCGGTTACCTCGCGCTTGATCGTCTCTCCCGCACGCTTTCCGGCGGCGAAGTCCAGCGTGTTAACCTGACCTCCTGCCTCGGCGCCTGCCTAGCGGATACGGTCTTCGTACTCGATGAACCCAGCGTCGGCATGCACGCGCGCGACCTTTCACGGATGGTCGGAATCCTCCGCAGCCTCGTCGAACAAGGTAACACCGTCGTCGTCGTCGAGCATGATGAATCCGTCATGCGTGCGGCTGATTGGCTCATCGAAATCGGCCCACGGCCAGGGGCAGCCGGTGGTCATCTCGTTTACGCGGGGAAGCCGACAGGTATCCTCAAGGCCAAAGATTCCGTAACCGGCGCCTGGCTGAGCGGCCGCAGCCAACCGGCCACGCGGGCACCCCGCCCAGTCACCGACACCACACCCCGCCTGCGAATCGAAGGCGCCACGGTCAATAACCTCCGTGACTTCTCCTGCACGCTCCCGCTCGGACGGCTCGTCGGACTCTGCGGTGTTTCCGGCTCAGGCAAATCTACCCTACTCCACCAAGTCATCGGCCGCCGCGATCCGGAATCAGGCGACACTTCGGCCCAAGGGCACGGTAAACTTCAGTTCGATCGCGAGCACGAGGAAGTTGCGCTCGTCGACCAATCACCTGCGACCCGCACCCCACGCTCGAACCCCGCATTGTATGTAGGGGCTTGGGATGCGATTCGTAACTTACTCGGTAACTCCGAAGAGGCGAAGGCCGCGGGCTTAACGCCTTCGCACTTTTCGTTCAATGCCGGCGAAGGGCGTTGTGAACGCTGCGGCGGCGCAGGCTGGGAGACGGTCGAGATGCAATTCGTCTCCGACGTGGCGCTGCCCTGCCCCTCCTGTAATGGCAAGCGCTTCCGGGACGAGGTGCTGGCCTTTCAGTTCGACGGCAAGTCAGTGGGTGACCTCATGGCCATGTCCGTCACGGAAGTACGCGCGTTCCTCGGCGGACGGACGCCGGCCAGCCAACAGCTCGCGGTCCTCGAAGAGGTCGGCCTCGGCTACCTTTCACTCGGACAACCGCTGACCACACTTTCTGGTGGCGAAGCCCAGCGCCTCAAACTCGTCCGCTACCTCGGTCGCCTCGACCCACGTAAGCCCGGCGCCTTATTGCTGCTGGATGAACCAACGACCGGCCTGCACCGCGAAGACGTCACCCGCTTGATTGCTCTACTCCATCGTCTGGCTGACGCCGGCCATTCGCTCATCGTCGTGGAGCACCACCTCGACGTGCTCAAGGCTTGCGACTGGATTTTAGAAATGGGCCCCGAAGCCGGCCCTGGCGGCGGCCTGCTGGTCGCCGAAGGCACGCCCGCACAGGTGGCCAAAGCGGGAACGACGACGGGGAACTTTCTGGCGGCGGGCGATGCTGCGTTTGCGACGCCGGATACGCGGACAGCCAAACCTCGACCAACCAGCATTTCCTTGCGAGGCGCCCGTGAGCACAACCTGCGCGATGTCTCGCTCGAGATTCCGCACGGCTCCCTAACGGTTATGACCGGCGTGTCGGGCTCGGGCAAATCGTCTTTAGCTTTCGATATTCTTTTCTCCGAAGGCCAACGCCGCTTCCTGGAGTGCGTCTCCGCGTACGCGCGCCAATTCGTCGAGCAGTTGCCGAAGCCAGACATCGACTCCTTAACCGGCCTGCCGCCGACCGTGGCCATTGAACAGCGCGTCACGCGGGGCTCGTCTAAGTCCACCGTCGCGACCGTCACGGAAGTCGCCCAATACCTACGCGTCTTGTTCGCGCGAGCGGGCGTACTTCATAGCCCAGTCACCGGCGAACCACTAGAGGAGATGACGGAAGACGCCGTCATCCGACTCGTCGCCAAACGCTTACAGGCCTTAAAGAAAGGCAAGCTACTCTTGGCGGCGCCGCTGGTTCGGTCCCGCAAGGGCCATCACCGTCCGCTCGCCGAATGGGCGGAGAACAAGGGCCTCCGCCTCATGCGCTGCGACGGTAAACTGACGCCCGTCGCCGGCTTCGAAGGGCTGGACCGTTACCGCGAACATGATGTCGATGCGGTCTTCGCGGTGTTGCGTGCAGACGGCACCATCTTACACCCTGACGAAACCGAAGAGAGCGGAGAGAAAGCGCTGCGAACGCTGGTGCGCGTGACACTCCTCGCCGGCAAAGGGGCCTGTCTCCTCATTGATGAACGTGGCCAGCAGGTCGCCTTCCTCTCCACCTCACGCAGCGACCCCGCCACCGGTGAATCTTATCCAGAGGTTGACCCAAAGCATCTCTCTTGGAACTCCCCTCGTGGCTGGTGTCCAGACTGTCGCGGGCACGGGCTCGAAGTGACCACTTTCGCCGCCGACGAAGAAGAGACTCTCAATGAAAATGCTCTGGCGGATCGCGTGGGCGAAGCCGTCTGCTCCACGTGCCGAGGCGAACGCTTGGGTCCCATCGGCCGCTCGGTTAAATTACACGGCAAGGGCGGCAAGAGCCTTTCGCTCCCGAATCTCCTGCGCCTCCAACCCGACGAGGCACTTACTTACCTCGGTGGCCTAACCCTGGGCCCCCGCGAAAAGGCGGTGGTCGGAGCGCTCCTGCCTGAGATTGCCGCCCGCCTGAAGTTCCTGAGTTCCGTGGGCCTAGGCTACCTCGCCTTGGACCGTGGCGCCGACACGCTCTCGGGTGGTGAAGCCCAACGCATCCGTCTCGCCGCCCAGCTCGGCTCGACCCTTTCGGGCGCACTCTACGTCCTCGACGAGCCCAGCATCGGCCTGCACCCACGCGACAACGATCGCCTCATCGAGTCGCTCCGCGACCTCCGCGACCGCGGCAATACTGTCCTCGTCGTCGAACACGACGAAGACACCATGCGCGCGGCTGATCGCATCATCGACCTCGGGCCAGGCGCGGGCGTCCACGGCGGACGCATCATCGCCGAAGGTACGGCACACGACCTCGAAACTAATCCCGCTTCGGTCACGGGACAGTCTCTAAAGTCGGCTATCCCCCACCCCTTGCGCGGGACGCGCCGGGCCATCGCAGGCAAGGATGCGCCCGCGGAATGGATTCGCGTGAAACAAGCTTCGTTACGCAATCTCAAGCACTTCGACGTCACTTTCCCGACTGGGCGTCTCTCGGTTGTCTGTGGCGTATCAGGCGCAGGAAAGAGCACCCTCATGACGGACCTAGTCGCCCCGGCGGCGCGGCTGGCGATTTCCAAGAAGAAGGACGGGCTGCACGGCAAAGAAGCCACCGAAGTCATCGCCAACGGCTGCAAGCCAGCGTTCCAGAACCTGACTGGCCTGAAGTCCTTCCGCCAGCTTGTGATTGTCGACCAAGAGCCCATCGGCAAGACGCCGCGCTCGACGCCGGCGACGTATATCGGCGCCTGGGACTTAATCCGTGAACGCTTAGCCGCATTACCAGAAGCCTCGATTCGCGGGCATGGCGCCGGCTTCTTTTCCTTCAACACCTCTGGCGGTCGTTGCGAAGCCTGCTCCGGCGCCGGGCGAATCAAATTGGAGATGAGTTTCCTGCCGGACACCTATGTGCCTTGCGAAGAATGTCAGGGCACGCGCTACGGCACCGTTGCTCGCGCAATCCGCTGGAACGGAAAATCAGCCGCCGACCTTCTGTCTATGACTTTCGAGGAAGGTGCCGAGTTCTTCTCCTTCGACGCCAAACTCCGCGACCTCTGTGGCCTAATGACCAAGACCGGCTTGGGTTACCTCACGCTCGGACAAAGCAGCCCGACGCTTTCCGGTGGCGAGGCCCAACGCCTCAAGCTCGTCAGTGAACTCGCCAAGGGCTTACCCACCTTCCGGGAGCGTGCACGCGGACAGATTCGCCCTAACCTGTACCTCCTGGAAGAACCCACCATCGGACTGCACCAATCCGATTGTCGTCGCCTCATCGAACTCTTGCACGCGCTGGTCGACCAAGGCCACACTGTGGTGGTCATCGAGCACCATCCCGACGTCATTGCCGAAGCCGACTGGGTCGTGGAAATCGGACCAGAAGGCGGTCAAGCGGGCGGGCAGCTCGTCCACCAAGGTGATCCTGAGTCCTTGGCGGCCAAGAAAGGCTCCCCCACGGCACCCGCCTTGGCTTTGACCTTGAAGCGCGGGAAGACGAAGGCCGCCCCCAAGAAGAAAGCCTGAAGAAACTACGATAGCCGCAGGAGGGCTTACGGCCGAATAACGGCGCCCGCAGCCTATCCCGCCGCATTAGGTATAGGTTCGCTTTGACCCGCCCCCGTTTTAGGTCAATTTTTGGCCTAGCACCATGTCTGGCTCCCCTCAAAAATCGCGCCCGCGAGTTTCCGCACCGAAGCCGAGTGCCAATGCCGATCTATGGATCATCGGTATTCTCTTCCCCATCCTCGTCGTCGGTGGCTGGTTCGGCTGGCAAGTCTATGAACGCGTCACGCTGCAGACAAAACTGCCGCCCAAGGCGGATCGCGGACTCATTGACAGCCTCGCGGGGGTCTTCCGTCCAGCTGAAGCCATTGAAACCAAGACCGAAGTTCCCCTGGCGGTCATCGTCCCGCCGAAACCGACGATCGAGCCCGTCGTCGTAGTGCCACCCAAGGTCGTCGAAGAGCCCCTGCCGCCGATGGCGTTACAGCCTTACCCCTTCACGGGACCGGACCTCCGCGACCCGCA
>CAITUF010000309.1 GCA_903895475.1 uncultured Opitutia bacterium
GACCCATTTTCTGGCGGAACAACGGCGACAAGAAGAACCCTAATTTTTGGCCTGACCTAGCGGTGCGCGATGGGGATTGGAAGCTCGTCACGACCTTCGATGGCCGGCAGGTCGGGCTCTACAATCTAAAGGCGGATCGGCCTGAGGCGAAGGACGTAGCCAAGGAGCATCCCGCAGACGTTGCGCGCTTGACGAGACTCGTACTGGACTGGAACGCGACCCTGCCCACCAAGGCAGATCCGGCCTGCTCAGAAACACCTCGATAGGCGAGGCGGGAGCACGGGACTAAAACGCCGGGGCGTCTTAAGATTCACTCGCACCGATGCTCGACTCGATACCGCTGCGCGGCCTGTTCGGGGCGCTTGGCATCGGGTTCCTAAAATCCGTCGGCACTTGGCTGACCGCTTGACTCCGCCTAGCGGAAAAGCGGAAATATAGGTCTTATGAAGACCCCCGTGCTCACCCTTCTCGCCGGCCTCGCCCTCGTCGGCTGCCAGACCCAGAAAACCGTCGCTCCGGCCAAGGTGGTGCCTGTCCAGCGCAACCTAGCCGTGGGCGCCACGCCCGAAAGCGTGACCAAGGGCTTCGGTGGAAAATATTTCGTCACCCTCATGGGCACCTCCCGCAAAGCGGGCGACGGCGACGGCAAAATCGTCAAGGTCGACGGCGACAAGGTGACGGTACTCACCGAAGGGCTCGATGATCCCAAGGGCATCGTCTTCGTAGGTAACCAGCTCATCACGGCCGATTTCGATAAAGTCTGGTCCATCGACGCCAAGGGCAAGAAGACCCTCCTCGCCGGCCCCGCCGCCTTCCCTACCCCACCGACGTTCCTGAACGATGTCGTCGTCTCGCCTGACAAGAAGAGTGTCCTCATCACTGATATGGGTGCGGTCACCAAGATGCGCGGCGCCGACGGCAAGCTCTTCGCCATCGATAGCCCCGAACATAAAGCCATCCCCGTCGTCGCCCGCGTCTTCAAGGTCACCCTCGATGGCAAGGTCACCGAAGTCATCGCACCGACTGCCAATATGCTCAACCCGAACGGCATCGACGTCCTGGCCGACGGCCGCATCCGCATCGCCGAGTTCTTCATCGGTGACGTACTCGAATATAACAAGGGCAAGTGGAAGACCATCGCCCAGGGCCACCGCTCCGGCGACGGCATCGTCCACGACTCCAAGGGTCGTTTCTACATCTCCGAAGTTATGACTGGCCGCGTCACGCGTTACGAAGCCGATGGATCCGCCCCCAAGGAACTCGGCCAAGGCCTGAAGGCCGCCGCCGACCACTACCTCGACGAGAAGGCTGGCGTGCTCATCGTCCCCGACAGCAAAGCCGGCGAACTGGTGTTCCTAGCGCTCTGATCACGATGCGCTTCGTCCTCGCCTTTCTACTCCTCCACCTCGCCACACCGACCTTCGCCCAGGACGGCTTCACGCCGCTCTTCAACGGCAAGGACCTCGCCGGCTGGGACGGCGAACCGGGGCTCTGGAAAGTCGTTAACGGGGTGATTGTAGGCACGAGCGAGGTCGGCAAACCGAAGACGAATTCGTTCCTCATTTGGAACGGCAAGGCTAAGGACTTCGAACTCCGCGCGACGGTCAAAGTCGTCGGCGATAACAACTCGGGTATCCAATACCGCAGCCGCCGCCTAACAGAAGTTACGCCGTGGACGATCCTCGGCTATCAGTGCGACGTCCATCCAACGGATGTGCATACGGCGATGACCTACGAGGAACGCGGTCGCGGTATCTTCGGCTATAACGGTGTCGACGTGGTGATGGACCCGACTGGTCAGCGCTGGCAAGTCGGCGAACGCCCACGGGTGCAGGCCGATATTTCGCAGTGGAACGAGTTCACGGTCATCGCTCGCGGTAACCGCCTCGAGCACAAGGTCAACGGCCAGACGACCTCGGTCTTCATCGACCACGATGAGAAGGGTCGCGCCCTTGAAGGCCTCATCGCCATCCAGCTCCACGCCGGCAACCCCCACCAGACCTACGTGAAGCAGGTCTTGCTCAACGTCCTCACTGACAGCCCCCTCCTGCCCTTCGACGAGGCCACCCTGCCCGCCGGGTCGAAGAAAATCGAGAAGCCCAAAGTCGTCAGCGCCCAGGGTAAGACCGCGCCCGCCAAGAAGGCCACGCCCGCCCCTGCGGCCGCGATGACCCGTCCGAACATCTTGCACATCCACGCCGATGATCACCGGGCCGACGGCTTGGGTGCACTCGGCGCACCTGGACTTCGCACGCCCAACCTAGATATACTCGTCGCCCGCGGGATGACCTTCACTCGGGCCTACACCCAAGGCTCTATGATCGGCGCCGTCTGTACGCCCAGCCGCACGATGATGCTCACTGGACGATCCTGGCAGCGTATTCCGGGAGCAGCGGGCGCACGGCCCGAGGCCGCCGACCCCACCACATTCCTCCCCTCCATCATGGCAGAGGCGGGTTACCGCACTTGGCACATGGGCAAGGCTGGCAACGGCTTCCCACAGGGCCTCAGGACCTTCCAGACAACCATCGCCGACGAAGGTAAGTCTGCCAACGACCCGGCTACCAACCGCGCCTATTGTAGCCAACGGCTCGCCGACCGAACCATCGCCTTTCTCAAGGAGCAGGCGGCGCGCAAAGATGGCGCCCCCTTCTACGCCTACCTAGCTCCGCCCGTCCCGCACGACCCGCGTTCCGCCGAACCTAGGTTCCACGCCATGTACGAGGCCTCCCAGATTCCTCTCTCCCCGGCCTTCATGCCCTCACACCCATGGGACAACGGCGAGATGACTGTGCGCGACGAGCGACTGGCCCCTTGGCCCAGAACGCCGGAAGATACCCGCCAGCAAACCGCCGACTACTACGCCTGCGTGACCGGCTTCGACCACCATATCGGGAGAATTTTCGCGGCCTTGAAAGAGACCAGACAGTGGGAGAATACTATCATCGTTTTCTCCGGCGATAATGGGCTTTCGCTCGGTGAACACGGCCTCTTCGGAAAACAGAACCTCTATGAATATGGCGGGATGCACGTGCCTCTCGTCATCGCCGGGCCCGGCATCCCCCACGGGCGCACGGAGGCCTTTGCTTACCTGATGGACCTTTTCCCGACCTTCACAGCGCTCGCAGGAGCCAAGACGCCTGCGGGGGTTGAAGGCCAGAACTTACTCCCGGTCATGCGCGGCGAGAAACCTTCCGTCCGCGAAACCGCTTACCTCGGGTATCGCAACTGCATGCGGGCGGTCAGCAACGGACGCTGGAAACTCATCCGCTACCCCCTCATCGATCGCACGCAACTCTTCGACCTCCAGACGGACCCAAAGGAATTGATCAACTTGGCTGAGCAACCTGAGCATGCGGCGCGAAAGGAAGAACTCATGCGACTGCTGAGCGCGGAAATGCAACGCTATGGCGACACCCACCCCTTGACGGTAGCCAAGCCTACCCAAGCCGAATGGACCCCGCCCACCAAAGCGGAATTAGCCGCGCAAAAGGCGGACGCCAAGGTACTCCGGAAGAAAGACGCGGCCACCAAGCCCAAGAAATAAGCCTCTAACCTTTCCCGCATGATGGGGTCAGACCCTATTAATGGGGTCTGACCCCATTTCCGTCTTTGCCCTCCCGCCCCATTGCATCGTACTTTGCCTTACTCCATGCGCTCCCTGCTGACCTTATTGTTCGCCACCCTGACGGCTCTGGCCGCCCCGCAGCGACCCAACGTTGTCCTCATCCTCGCGGATGACCTCGGCTACTCCGACCTCGGATGCTACGGCAGCGAGATCGCCACTCCGAACTTAGACGCGCTGGCGCAGCAAGGGCTCCGCTTCACCCAGTTCTACAACACGGCCCGTTGCTGGCCGTCGCGCAGTGCCCTGCTCTCGGGCTACTACGCCCAGCAGATTCACCGCGACGCTCTACCTGGCCTCGGCGGCGGCGGCCAAGGGGTTCGTCCATCTTGGGCGCGTTTACTCCCAGAGTTCCTCCACACCGCGGGCTACCGCAACTACCACAGCGGTAAGTGGCACATCGACGGAAAGATTCTGCCCACCGGTTTTGACCGTTCGCTGAACATGCAGAACCAAGGGAACTTCTTCACCGCCCGCGGCAACTCGATCGACGACCAGCCGGTGAAGGTCCCCGAGGACGAGAAGGGCTACTACGCCACGACCGCCACGACCGACCATGCGCTGGACTGCCTGAAGGACCACGCCGCCAACCACTCCGGCAAGCCCTTCTTCCATTACCTGGCCTACATCGCCCCGCACTTCCCGCTGCACGCCTTGCCCGAAGACATCGCGAAATACCGCGACCGCTACCTCGACGGCTGGGAGGCGATGCGCGCCGCCCGCTTCGCCCGCCAGCAGTCGATGGGCCTGACCAAGACGACGCTCTCGCCGCTGGAACGCGAGGTCGGCCCGCCCTACGCCTTCCCGACGGCCATCGAGAAACTCGGCCCGGGCGAGGTCAACCGTCCCTTGCCCTGGGGCGAACTGACGCCGGAGCAGCGCCGCTTCCAGGCCACGAAGATGGCCATCCACGCCGCGATGGTCGACCGGATGGACCAGGACATCGGCCGCGTCGTCGCCCAGCTCAAGGCGATGGGCGCCTACGAGAACACGCTCATCCTCTTCGCCTCCGACAACGGCGCGAGCGCCGAGATCATGGTGCGCGACGGCGGTCACGACCCGCAGGCCCCGATGGGCAGCGCCGCGAGCTACCTCTGCCTCGGGCCCGGCTTCTCCAGCGCCGCCAACACCCCGCACCGCCTCCACAAGACCTGGGTGCACGAGGGAGGCATCAGCACGCCCTTGATCGCCCACTGGCCCGCCGGCATCGCCGCCCGCGGCGAACTCCGCCAGACCCCGGCCCACCTCGTCGACATCGTCCCCACCCTCCTCGAGCTCGCGGGCGCGACCAAGCCGAAGGACTGGCAGGGCCAGCCCATCCCGCCGGCCCCCGGCAAGAGCCTCGTCCTCGCGCTGGCGCAGGATGTCACCATCGAACGCGCCAGCCTCTGGTGGCTGCACGAAGGCAACCGCGCCCTGCGCGTCGGCGACTGGAAACTCGTCGCGGCCAAGGACCAGCCGTGGGCCCTCTACGACCTGCGTACCGACCGCGCCGAACAGCACGACCTCTCTGCCAAGATGCCCGAGAAGGCCAAGGAACTCGCCGACCTTTGGCAGAAGCAGACCGACGAGTACGTGACCCTCGCCAAGCTGACCCTGAACGATCAGCCCAAGGGCAAGGCCGGCAAAGGCGCCGCGAAGAAGAAGGCGAAGTAAGTCGGAGATACAAAGTTGATCCGTTGATCAGTTGGCCGGTTGGCCAGAACCACAGCACGAATTCACCTGCCACCTCTAGCCGAGTCTCACCTTTGCACGATCACTCATCGCCCTTCCTCCATCGTTCATCTGCCATCGGTCATCCGCCATCTGTCATCTCTCTCCCCATGCGCTCCCTCCTCGCCCTCCTGCTGCTAGCCCCGCTGGTGGTGCTCACCGCTGCCGACGCGCCCGCGAAGAAGCCTAATGTCATCGTCATCCTCACCGATGATCTCGGCTACGACGACGTCGGGTGCTATTGGACCCCGGACAAGCGCCCGGGCTTCGAGAAGATCCAGACACCGAACATCGACCGGCTCGCGGCTGAAGGTGTCCGGTTCACGGACTATTACGGTCCGTCCTCCGTCTGCAGCCC
>CAITUF010000310.1 GCA_903895475.1 uncultured Opitutia bacterium
CGGGCGAGGTCGGCCCCCTTGGGCGCCCGTCCCGGCGAACGCGCCCGAACCCGTGTGAATGCCAGCGGCATAGACCAAGGAAGGCTTAGGTAAACGGGCCAACGACGCGGCGATCTCCGCCGCTTCGGCGCGCTGCGCACGAAGGGCCGCCGCCGCCGTGGGCGTCGCTGCAGCCAGGAGCAAACGATCACGCTCGGTACGTAACTGCGTCAGCTCATCTAACGACGGACGAACGGGAGCGAGCCCGTCGGTCAAGTTCACCTTCCGCCAGCGTGGCGTGGCCTCGATTGAATCCAACGCTTGGACCGGTCGGCCTTGGGCGACGTTGCGGCCATCTGCGGTCCGTACCTCTAATTCTGCCAACGCAAAGATGAAGTCGCCTTTGCGCGGGGCCAGTTGGATCGCCGTGACGCGTACATATCGACCAGTGACGGCGTCCTCGGGCTCAATCGGCACCACGTACGGCGTCAGGCCAGGGTTGGGCAGGTCCGCCATGAAGCGTTGGTCGTGGCCGCGCCAGAGCAGTTGGACGCCTTGACGGAATTCCGGGTCGTCACTGACTTCGACCTTAAAGCGGACCGGAAATCCAAAGCCCGACCCGATACCGTTGAAGTCATCGTAGCAGGGCGAGAGCACGACGCGGGCCAGCTCGACGCGTTGCCCCAAGTCCACCTGCACCCATTTCACCGCTTGGGCCTGCTTCGAAACTTGGGCGTGATAGCCGAAGTCAGGAGTCGGGTTACCCGCCTTAGCGGCGGCCGTCTTCGAGATACCTTCGATGCGACGGGTCAGCGTAGTATAAGCTTCACCTGCTTGAGCACCTAACGTGGCTTCGGCCTGCCGAATCTGTGCGCTCAAGTCCTTTTGCCGACGCCCTAGCTGCGTTGCCGTGGTATTGGTGGCATCATCGAGGTAATAGGGCCGATCAGTCCGATCCAAAGCGGCGAACACCGCTTGAAGGCTATAATAATCTTCCTGCGTGATGGGGTCGAACTTGTGGTTATGGCATTGCGCACAATGCGCAGTGAGGCTCGTGAAGGTCCCTAAGGTATTCGCCAACATGTCATCACGGTCGAGATGCCGCGTTAACTTACCATCCACCTTCGTCTCTGGCACTTCGGCATGACCGATGAAATCCCAAGGCCCGGCCGCCAAGAAGCCCAGCGCCTCGATACCATCGCGCGTCCCCGGAAATAAAGTATCCCCCGCCACCTGCTCCTGGACGAAGCGGGCGTATGGCTTGTCGGCATTAAGGGCGCGAATGACATAGTCCCGATAGGCCCAGGCATGTTCACGAGGCTTATCCTTATCGTAGCCGTGCGTGTCCCCGTAGTGCACGACATCCAGCCAATGCCGCGCCCAACGCTCGCCATAACGCGGCGAAGCGAGCAGCCGATCCACCAAGCGATCATAGGCCAGCGGTGAGGAGTCGGCGAGGAAGGCCGCGGTTTCCTCGGGCGTCGGCGGCAGGCCCGTCAGGTCAACGGTGACGCGGCGGACTAAGGTAGCGGCGGGTGCGGGGGCGGCGGGCTGTAAACCACGCTCGGTGAGTTTAGCACGCACGAAGCTGTCAATCTTAGCGGACCCATCAACCGCCGGCTGCGGCGAAGGGAGGGGTCGCCAAGACCACCAATCCAGTGGTTTAGCGAGAACGACATCTGCCGTTGCCGGCCACACAGCGCCTTCGGCAATCCATGCGCGCAAGGTAGCCTGTTCGGACACCGTCAGGAGGTCACCCTTGGGCGGCATGCGCATCTCGCGGTCCACCCCCGAGACGAAACGCAGTAACGGACTACGGTCTGGCTGACCCGGCACGATATTAGGTGCGTGCGCTTCGCCTCCATGCAAGGCGACCTGACTGGCGTCTAGGCGAAAGCCACTCTTCTGTTTTTCTGGACCATGACACTTGAAGCATTTCGCCTCGAAGATAGGGCGGACCTCGCGGAGAAAATCCACGGGAGCGCCGACTGCTGGCGAGCAGCACAACGCGCATGCGGCGAAAGCCGCATAAGCATTCAGGGTTAGCCGGGGTCTGGCCATCGGGTGCAAACTAGCCCACGCCCCACGCTTACCAAGTCGAAACCACCGACCGTCCACAGAAGTCTCGCGCTCAGCGAAAATTCTTAAGCTCCGCCCCGCTTAAGCCCCCTTTACAGGAAGAGCGGCTTGATGTGGCGGTCAAAGAGATTGCCGGTGACGTTACGGGCGCAGGACTCGCGGCAGGCCTTGAGCTGCTGGAGGTAGCGGGGGCCCATCTTGGCGGCGACCTTGAAGCCCACGTGAATCAGTTGGCGGATGTTCGCGTTGTAGAGCGGGTTCTTCTGGTCGTGGCGCAGGGCACCGACGAACTGTTCGCTGGTCCAGCCGTTGACGACGGCGGCGGCGGGCAGCTTGGAGCGGTCGATGTCGATGACGGTCGCGTACGGCTGGCAAAGCTCGTCCATGTGCGACAGGGCTTCCGCGTAGATTTCCTTGGCGAGGGCGAGGCCCGCACCGCCGGCTTCGGCGAGGCCGATGACTTCCTCGAGCCAGGTCGTGCCCGCGGTCTTCACGTGCACGCCGGCACCATGCTTGGCGAGCGCGCGGCGGATGGCCGGGTAGATGGAGAACTTGTCGCTGCCGCTGTGCACGGAAAGTTTCAGGTTAGCCGGCAGGCCGTACTGCTTCACCGCATGGGCGATGACGCAAAGGTCGTCGTTGAATTCACGTTCGAACTGGGCGAGGTCGCCGACGTAGTCGACACCCTTATTGAAGCGGCCCGTAAACTTCGGGGCAATCGTCTGAATCGGCACGCCCTCGTCGGCGATGGCCGCCAGGATAACCAGTAGTTCTGGCGGAGTCTGCGGGCTATCGGTCTCGTCCATGGAGATCTCCGGAACAAAGCGGCCCACGCCCTTCACCGAGGCGATGTAACGATAGACCTTACCGGCTTCCTGCACCGCGAGGAGGAACTTCGCGGCCGTGCGCTCGACGTCCGCGCGGGAAGTCGTGAACGGACGGTCGATACCGGCCAGGGTGATGGTGCCAACAAGTTCAGGATGGCGGTCGACAAAGGCCTGGACCGCGGCGGGGTCGGCGGGCTGCGCAATGAAGTCGGCCACATCGATGGTGAAGAAGTCGGACACGCCGACGAAACGATCAACGGTCTTCAGGCCGATGTGGTCGGCATCGAGGAAGTAGGGCGCGGTCCAACCGAGGGCCTTCACGGCGGCATCGGCCGCGGTGCGCGTGCTCGTCGGTTCCGAGCCGATGATATTGTGCTCGCGGTTCGACTTGTTCCAAACCGGGACGATCTCGACACCAAGCTGCTTGGCCGCGAGGCAGGCGGCGAGTTGGGCTTCGGCTTCGTGGGCGAAGCGGTCGCCCATGCCGAGGGAGAATTTGCCGATGACGAGAGGTTGGGAGGACATAACTTTGATAAGAAGGAAGGCCGAACCAAATGGAAGTCCCGCCCGACTGCAATACTGGGCCGAGGTGGAGGGATGTCGTTTAGATGCAATTATGGCGGAAGACACCGCTTGTCCTTGCCCTCCAGCGGACCGTTCCCCTTAACTGACGACCCTTTCTCCTATGCACCTGAAGATTGCTGTCCTGCCTGGCGATTACATCGGCCCTGAAGTCATGGCCGCCGCCCTGCCCGTCCTTGAGGCCGTCCTGAAGAAGTCAGGCCATACCCTTGAGCACTCCACGCACGACGTGGGTGGTGCCGGCATCGATAATCATGGCAAAGCCTTGCCGGACTCGACCCTCGAGGCTTGCCGCGCCGCGGATGCTATCCTCTTCGGTTCTGTCGGTGGCCCGAAGTGGGAAAAACTCCCCCCGGCTGAACAGCCCGAGCGAGCCTCCCTGCTCCCCCTCCGCAAGCACTTCACGCTCTACGCCAACGTCCGTCCTGGCCTGCTGCTGAAGAACCTCATCGACACCTCGCCCATCCGCCCGGACCGCATCCCGAACGGCGTGGACATGGTCTGCATCCGCGAGCTCACCGGCGGTCTCTACTTCGGCCCTAAGTCCACGACGACGCTGGCCGACGGCGACATCGAAGCCATCGACACCATGGTGTACCGCAAGTCGGAGATTGAGCGCATCACCGACGTCGCCATCGCGACGGCTCGCGCGCGCCGCAAGCACATCACCCTCGTCGACAAGGCCAACGTCCTCCAGACCTCCGTCCTTTGGCGCAAGGTCGTCGCCGACCGCCTCAAGGCCACTGCGCCCGACATCACCCTCACCGTGATGTACATTGATAACGCTGCGATGCAGTTGATCCTCAAGCCTGGGCAGTTCGACGTCCTCCTCACCGAGAACATGTTCGGCGATATTCTCTCCGACGAGATGGCCGTCATTTGCGGCTCCCTCGGCATGATGGCTTCGGCTTCCTTGGGCGCGAACCACAACCGCCACGGCTACGGCTACGGCCTCTTCGAGCCCTCTGGTGGCACCGCCCCGGACATCGCTGGCCAGGACAAGGCCAACCCTTGCGCGCAGATTCTTTCGGCGGCCCTCATGCTCCGCCATTCCTTCGGCCTTGAAGCTGAAGCTAAGGCCATCGAACTCGCCGTCGAGAAGACCGTCGCCGAAGGCATCCGCACCGCGGACATCGCCGCCGGCGGTAAGGCCGTGGGCACGAAGGCCATGGGTGCGGCCATCCTCGCCCGCCTCTGATCGTGGACGAAGCGGAACGACAGCGCGCGGCCGAACGACGTCGGGAGGCCGTGTGCAGCCCGTTCATGCGGATCTCGCGCTTCCCGGTCGACGTTGCGCGCGAACTTCTAGACGCCGGCTATTACCGCGTCGACCAACTCGCTGGCCGTTCGCCCGAATCGCTACTCACCGAGATTGTTTCGCGCAATAGGGAGAAGCTCCCGGCGCATTTTCTCCCCTCCTTGCGCATGGCAGTCTACTTCGCGGAGTCAGACAGCCCAGATCCGAAGAAGCTGTTCTTGGATCAGTGGCAGTGAGAAGGAAGTAAAGTATCGAGGGATGGGTCGAGGAATGAGTCGAGGGCGGAGGCGATGAGTGAGTCGAGGGCAGAGTCGATGAATAGGTCGAGGGCGGAGGCGATGAGTGAGTCGAGGGCGGAGTGGTGGTTCCTACATCGATTCAGCCCTCTGTACTATGCCATCTGTC
>CAITUF010000311.1 GCA_903895475.1 uncultured Opitutia bacterium
ACGAGACCGCCCCCTTCTTTCATGGAACCCTTCTCCCCTTCGAGGCGCTTGCCACCAATCGTCGCGCGATCCGCCTGTGGCTTAGCCGTCCCGTTATCACCCATGAAAACGATTAAGGTATTATCACGCAGCTTCAGGCGATCGAGTTCCGCGACCAGTTGACCGACCAGCTTGTCCATGTAGACCACATTATCCCGAAAGAGTTCAACGGCCCGATCTTCGCTCTTCGCACCGTCCTTGCCCGGTGCGCTATCCGGCGTGGGCAGGATTTCGCCATGGACATGCGACAACGAGTAATAAACGAAGAACGGTTGCTTTTGGTTGGCCTCCATGAAGTCCACCACGTGGCGGTGGAGTAAGTCTGGCATATACTGCTTGTCGCCCAGCTGCATCGTCTTGCCATTCAAGACATAGGTGTCGGGACTACCGCGGACGGCACCCTCGCGGGTCATACCCTTGACGACGTTGCTATTCCAGTAGATGCCGCTCCCACGATAATATAAATTATAGTCGAAGCCCCACTCCGCGGAGGTCCCCGAAGGGCTGAGCTGACCCCACTTGCCGATCATCGCGGTGGCGTAGCCAGCCTTCTTGAGCAACGTCGGAATCATCACCTCGGCCTTAGCACCGGTACGAACAAGGTTGGCGCACGCATCTTGGTTCGTCGCCCCAGTACGGAAGGCATAGCGTCCAGTGAGAATGAGGGCACGGGAAGGGCCACACAGCGGTACCGTATAGAAATGCGTGAAACGCACCCCGCCCGCCGCCAGAGCGTCGATGTTCGGGGTCTTGTACGCGTCGCCACCATTGCAACTCAGTTCGGCGAAGCCGAGGTCATCGGCCAGGATGTAGATGATATTCGGCTTACTGGACGGAGCTACTTGGGCTTGTCCGAGGAAGGGACAAACGACCAAGGCTAGGAGCGAAACGAACGCGGTAGGAAGGCGCATGAGGGTTCCCGAAAACTACCTCGGGGATTTCGCACCTCAAACCCTATCAAAATTTAAAAGTACGACCTCGGTGAAACTTTTGCCCCACCCGTCGTTCGCTGGAAAATAGCCGGATTATACTGCGCAGGTTTGTCATAAGTATTAAAAGACACCGAAAACGCCCCTCTTATAGCCCGAAAGCGGACGGCGTCGGGTGTTGCCTTCGATGGGCGGTTGGCAAGGTTGTCCGTATGAACGCAACCGCGCCAGCGCAGCCTCCCTTCCCTAGCCGGGCGAGCTACCTGTTCACTGGCGTCCCCCTGGCGTTCTTGCTCAACTCGCTCCTGGTCGTCCGCATCACCCCCGCGCTCTGGGACGCGCAGATGAACATCGTGAAGCGTGACCTCGCCGTCACTCCTCCCGATGGGACTTACGATTTCATCGTCCTCGGCGTCGCGGCGGTCGCACTGCTACTGACGGCCTGGATTGCTTACCGCAGGGCGGTACGTTTGCGCTCTGAGTTCGCCGCGCTGTGGGCCCTATTCAGCTGCGTGCCCATCCTGGGTCTCGGTATCGCGCTCTGGCTAGGCACGGCTTCCGATGACGATGAAGCCGGGCAGCCCGGCACCTCCGAAAAGCTGGCTGGCCAGCTCGTGGTGCCAGCCTTGCTCTGCTGGGCCATGATTTCCGGCCTGACCGCTTTGGTGGAAATGAAACTCTTCCCACAACTCAACCAACAGAAATACCTGAGTCTTTCCCTCCTCGTCATCGTACCGTTAGTGACAGCCGGCATTGCGGGCTTCCTGTCCTCCCGTGCCGGCCGCACGCTATCCCAAAGCATCGGCGCCGCCTTCCTGACCCTCACCGCGATCCTGACCATCCTAGGCTTCGCCGCCATGGAGGGCGTCATCTGCATCCTGATGGCCGCCCCGTTTGTGGGCCTGCTGGGCATCATCGGGGCGTTACTGGGCCACTGGCTCGCCACGTTAACCTCGCGGCCGGCCTATCAGGTACAATCCGCCGCTTGGCTGGCGGTGATTGTCTGTGCCGTCGGCGAAAGCGTCACGCCACCTGCGCCGCTCGAGGACGTCGTCACCTCCGAGGTCATCATCAACGCCACGCCGGCCCAAGTTTGGAAACAACTCAAGGACATCCGTGACCTCCCCGCACCGACCGAACCGCTCTTCGTGCTCGGTGTGGCTCATCCCGTAGAAACCTACGTGATCGGTGAAGGGGGCGTTGGAGCTGAGCGCATCTGCCGCCTCAGCACCGGCGACATGCCAGAACGCATCACCGTATGGAAGCCGGAACAGGAACTCCAGTTCGTCGTCCTCGACACGCCGGCGACCATGCGCGAAGCGACGTTCTTCGGGCGAGAACTCGAGGCCGCACACCTTCATGGGACCTACACCAGCCTCGAAGGCGGCTTCCGCCTCGAAGCCCTACCCAACGGCCAGACCCGCCTGACGGGCAATAGCCGCTACCTGCTGACTATCACACCCGCGTCCTACTGGAACCTCTGGACTCGTCAGATCGTCTCGCAGGTCCAACTCCGCGTGATGAACCACGTGAAGGCCAAAGCGGAAGCCGCGCAGCGTTAAACTTTTCGGCTGGCGTCCCAGGCGTGCACGACCTCGCCCTTGACGTTACGCAGTTCGCAGCGAAGGCGACTCTCGGCTCCGACGCGCTCCAAAGAAACCGCCAGGAAGCCGCCTTCAACGCGGTGGAACTTGTGGTACTTGGCATTATAGCCTGGTGAACCGCTCGCATGGGCGTCGCTGGCCGGGCCGACACTGAATTCGCGCACGCCGCTGACGGGGTGGACGGAGTGGTACTGCCAATGGCGATCGCCGCACACGACGAAGAAATTGTCCGGGACGTTGGCCTGCATCCAGCCGCGAAGCTCGTCGCCTTCGTGGGCGAAGTTTTCGTTGGCATGGTTGTCGCGCTTGTTGGGGCGATCGGGGCCAACCATGGGGGTGGGCGAAACCAACACTTTCCAGGTGGCGGTACTCTCTTTTACAGTGCGTTTGAACCAGGCTTTCTGTTCCGGACCCCAGATACTCTTATCAGGCGCATCCTGCAGTTTATTCTTAGAACGGTAATCCCGACCGTCGGTGAACCAGACTTGAAGGTCACGGCCCCAGCGGATGGTCCGGAAACTCGGTCCATCGGGTGCCATCGGGGCTTGCTGGCGGAAGAGCTCCTGCCCTTGGGCGAAGGTCAGTTCGCCCATGCTCGCACCCGGGCCCGAGTCGTTGCTCAAGGTGTCATGGTCGTCCTTGAGCCAATAGGTTGAGTGATTGCTATTGAACGCGACGAGCCGCGGCAGGCTGAACATGCGCTCCCAATGGTAACGAGCGAGGCGGACGTTAACGGCATCGGGATCGCCACTATCGTAATAGACGAGATCGCCGGTCAAGCAGGTGAACTGCGGTCGGAAGGCGGCCATCGCGGGGTAGATATCATGGCCCTCCGGATGACCACGATCAGCGTAACCCTGACAGGTCATCACGCAGAAACGGAGCCGGCTAGGGGCATCGGGCGACGGTGCGGTCTCGAATCGTCCGCGAACCGAGCTTCCGGCGACAGGACCCTGCGGACCCATCACTTCGCTGATGCAATAATAAGTCGCCCCCGGCTGGAGCCCAGTGAGTTTAAAAAGTGAAATATAATCGTGAGCCGCCGCCGCGGTCATTACCGGCGTGGTCACTGCATCACTCAGATCCTCCTTCAGACCATAACGTAAACGCACTTGCCCAGCTGCGCCTGGACACGCCCCCGAAAGACCATCCACTGGTTCGGTTACCTTGCCTTCGCCTTTCCCCCGCTTCTTATCTTCTTTGCCGCGCTTGGGAATCACTGTGCCCTGCTCATTGCGGGTCGATGCAGCCGTCAGCCGCGTCCAAACGAAGGCCGTGCTCTCGGAGACCTCACCAATACGGAGGCCCATGCACTGAAAGGGGCCAGCGGACCCCGCGGTCGCAGCGACCTGGCCGAGCAACTCAGGCGCCAAAGCCCCCAACGTCAAAGCCGTCGAGGTCTGCAGGAATTGACGTCGCTTGAGTCGGGGTAGGCTCATCGTTGCGTATTCAAAGGCAGATCAAGGCAGAGGCAACGCTAGAGCCCAAAATCACCCCGTCGCCCCTTACATCGACTCCGTCATCGACCCTGTCCTCGATCCTGCCCTCGACTATCCCCCATCCCCTACCCCTACCCCCTATCCCCATTCTTGCCCCTACTTCCTCGGATTCTCTTTGAAGAACCGGACAATCAGTTCCGAAGAGCCCTTGGGGTATTCATGCCCACCCTGATGAATCGCCGTGACGAGGGGCGCGCCTTTGGACGAGGAGAACAGCGTCGCTTCGAGGACACCTTCCTTTGCGTAGGGTTTACCTGCGTCGGTGCATCCATTGAAACGACGCACCGCTGCAAAGGTCGCCTGCTGCCAAGCGAATTTAACGAGGGGGTCGTTCTCGCCGGCGACGTGGATCACTGGCAGCGGCTTAAGGTCGCGAGCCTTGATGGTTAACGACCCCGCGACCGAGCCGACGGCCGCCAGGACGTCAGGTCGAGCCTGCCAAAGGATGTAACTGAAGGCGGCCCCGTTAGAATGACCCATGGAGTAGATCCGACGTTCATCAACCGAGCGCTCCTTCTTGAGGTCCGCAAGAATCGTATCGAAGAGTTTGATATCACGGTCACCTCCATCTCCGACCGCCGATTGCCAGCCTGAACGTCGGCCTTCCTTATCGACGAGCGGGCTGACGGTCGGCAAGCCCTGCGGGTAAACCAGGATCGAAGTAGGGTCGGCCTTATCGAAAGCCCAACCGCGCACGGCCTGCGCCGAATTGCCGCCATGTCCATGCCAGCAGAAGACCACCGGCGCTGGCGCCTTCGGATCGGCGGGGACGCGGACGAGGGCCGTGCGCTTGACGCCATCGACCGTCCAGGTGCGCTCCGTAAAGCCCTCGGGCGGTCGACCCGTGAGCAGCTCGCGGAGCTTTCCTTGCGCGGGCGCTTGGATGGCACCCAAGAGGGAAAAAAGCAGGAAAGCGGACAGACGCATAAGGGGATCCAATTCATGTAACCCCCAAAGCCCAACAAAGTTCCTACCCCCAAAAAAGCGTATGAGAAGCAACCGCAACTAGGGCTCAATAGTGGTAACGAGCCTGCAGGACGTAGATGACACGCCCTTTAACGCGGTAGACTAACCGGTGCTCCAAGGTGATACGTCGAGACCACCAGCCTGATAGGTCTCCCTTGAGTGGCTCGGGCTTCCCCAAGCCTTGAAAAGGGGTCAACGCGATACTGGCCAGAAGCCTCTCGATACGCTCCGCTACTCGTGGTTGCTCCGCCCCCCAATAGGCCTTATCTGCCAAAGCCCCGGTCGACCAGCGAACATCAGCCACGGCGAGCTGGCTTGAACTTACCGGCCTTAAACTCAGCCAAACCCTTGTGCAGACGCGAAGCGTTCTTCGGCGAGGAAAGCAGGTGGATTGTCTCGGCCATGGCAGCGTATTCACTCGCATCGACCAAGACCACGACCGCTGCACCATTGCGGGTAATGGTTACGGGGTCACGATCGGCATTGGCCGACTCAATAAGGCTCGCCAACTGGTTGCGAGCTTCGGTGTAGGAGACTGTTTTCATGGAAGCAGACTGACTGCAGTACAGAATTCTGTCAACTATGGGTACGGTGTTTAGAAGCAAGGGATTCATTCCGCTTCAGCATACACTTCGGAGACTCCATAATGCTATCAGATGATTCGCCGAGACTTGGCCAAGGACTTCCCCCGGGGACTACCCCCTAACATCCACGGAGGCGCGCCTAGCGCCAGCTTCCGCCACGAGTCGCTTACTTTGCTCGATGCAGCTCAGGAGTAACTCATGGGTTAATTTCCCAGGCACCCTGCTGGCGTAACTGGTGATGCAAAGGCGATACCCCTGACCAGCACTTTCTTTTTTCTCTAGGAAACCCCCTTTTAAAAGGGATACCCTGCGTGGCGGTTGACACCTTAAATCATTCCACAAGGCTACCGCTGCCCCATGAAACCTCGCCTGCCGTTTACCCTCTTCGCGTGCTGCCTCGTTGCGCTGCTCGGCGCCGCCGATCAGCCCGCGGCCAAGGCCGAGCCTATCGCGAAAAAGGGCTTCGGCTTACCAGAACGCAAAGGCATGGACGCCCATCACCTCGAGTTGCTCACGGTCGGCTGGTTTTACAATTGGGGTGACAGCACGAAACTGACAACGCATGCGCAGTTTGTGCCGATGACCTTCTCGGGCCGACGCGAACCTCCCAAGAGTAAGGAAAAAATTCTGCTCGGATTCAACGAGCCTGACCACCTAAAGCAGGCGAACCTGACGCCCGCCGCGGCGCTCGAGAAATGGCCAGCGCTGGTCGCTAAGTCGGAGACGATTATCGCCCCCGCCCTCGCCGGCAACCCCTTGAAGAGCGAATGGCTGACCACTTTCCTGAAGGCAAACCCTAAGGTCGATGCGATCGCCGTGCATTGGTATAAAGGTGCCGATTCAGCGCGCTTCATCAAGGACCTAGAAGAGATCCACGCGCACTTCAAGAAGCCGCTTTGGGTCACGGAATTCGCCCCGCAAACGATGGCGGACTCGGCGGAGAACCCGACGAAGTTCACGCAAGCGCAAGTCAACACATTCATCGCGGAGACGACGGCCTTCATGGAAAAGACGCCATGGGTCTCCCGCTACGCTTGGCACCACTCTGGGGTCGGCACGTCGGCCTTATTCACCAAAGACGGTCAACTGACCGAGACCGGCAAGGCCTACTCGGCAGTGAAGAAATAGTGCCTGCATCTTTGATGCGTTCCCTTGCCATCATCGGCCTACTCGTCGTCGCCGTCGGTTGCGGCGGCAAAGCCACAACGGCTGAGCGGGTCGCAACTCACGGCGAAGCGGTCAAGGCCCGCCTGAGTCCGGCCTTCGCCGCCCAAGGTGTTGCGTACCCACCTCCCAGCCTGACCTTGATCGGCCTTAAAGCGGAGAAGCGCCTCGAAGTCTGGGCGCCGGATGCCTCCGGACAGCCACGATTACTCAAGGTCTACCCGATCTTAGCCGCGAGCGGTGGCATCGGACCCAAACTGCGCGAAGGCGACCAACAGGTCCCGGAAGGCCTTTACGCAATCGAATCCTTAAACCCCAACAGCCGCTTTCACCTCGCACTACGGGTGAACTATCCGAACCCCGACGACCGTCGTCGGGCGCAAGCAGACGGGCGCACGCAACTGGGCGGCGACATCATGATCCACGGCAGCAACGCATCCATTGGTTGCCTCGCCATGGGCGATCCCGCCGCGGAAGAGCTCTTCGTCCTCGCTGCCCTGACGGGCCCGAGGAACATCCAAATCATCCTCAGCCCCGTTGACTTTCGGAAAGAGGCCTCGGTCATTCTTCCAGCGGGGCAACCCGCTTGGGTGGCCGAACGCCACGCCCAGATTAAAGCGGAGTTGCGTCGGTTCCGCTGACTGATTCGAGGCGGGGTTCATCCACAGGACAGGCTGGCTTTCCTGCCCGTGCCCACCACAGTCGCCCACGATGAGTTTTTCCCTACTCGCAGCCTCCTTCGCCTTGGCTTTCGGCGGCCTCCCTGCCCTCGCGGAGACGAAGTCGTCCCTTCCGCCCGCAACACCGAAGCGGCCGCCCAACATCATCCTGATGGTCGCGGATGACCTCGGCTACGGCGACCTGAGTTGCTACGGAGCCACGCGTATCGCCACGCCGCACATCGATTCGCTGGCGCGCGAAGGCGTCCGCTTCACTGATGCGCACTCCTACAGCGGCATCTGCATGCCCTCGCGCTATGCGCTGCTCACGGGACGGTACACCTTTCGCCTGCAGCGGTCGATGGACTACGCGTGTAATTTCGATGCCGGACAAGTCTTGCTACCGGGGGCGCTGCAAGCCGCCGGTTACCGCACCGCCGCCATCGGCAAATGGCACAATGGATTCGGTACGCAGATGAAGGTGGACTGGAATGCCGATCTCAAGCCAGGCCCGCTGGAGTTTGGCTTCGATACTTTCTTCGGCACCCCCCGCACCCATTCGGAACCGCCTTTGGTCTTCGTGCACGACCACCGCATCGTCGGGCTTGATCCGGCCGACCCGATCAGTGTCGACCAGTCCCCCGGCACGGGCGCACATGGTCGGCAAGTTGGCGGGGCCCAGGCAGCGGCGCAGCGCCCGGCCGACCAAGTCGACCTGCGACTGGCCGAAGAGGCAAAACAGTTCTTGGCCAAGCAATCCACCGATCGCCCTTTCTTCCTCTACCTCTCGTGGGTTTCGCCACACTACCCCCTCCTGCCTTCGCCGCGCTTCCAAGGCAGCAGCGCAGCGGGCACCTACGGCGACTTCATCCAGCAGCTCGATCACTGCGTTGGGCAGGTACTTGCGGCGCTGAGGGCGCAAGGTCAGGCCGACAATACGATCATCGTCTTCACGAGCGATAACGGCGCCCGATACTTCCAACCCACACTGCGTACCGGGCATCGCGCCAACGGAGAACTCCTCGGACAGAAGACCGACGCCTGGGAGGGCGGACATCGCGTCGCCTTCCTCGCCCGTTGGCCAGGACAGATTCCCGGCGGGACGGTCAGGAAAGACTACTTCCATCACGTCGACGTCATGGCGACCTTGATGAACCTCGCTGGCGTGACCATGCCGACCGGCGCCTCACCGGATGGACGTTCGGAGCGGGTCGCTTGGCTCGAGCCGGAAAAGGCTCCCGCTAGCCGAACCGAAGGAATTCATCATGGCACCAACGGCTTGGCACTGCGACGCGGCGCTTGGGTTTACCTACCGAAACCAGGCTCGGGTGGGAAGACCGTCCCTGAGCCGACCAAACCATGGAGCATCCCCTACGCCCAGATGAAGGTCAGCAACAGCGACGTCGATGAACGTGGGCAAATCAAGGCCGACGCCCCGAAAGAGCAGCTCTATCACCTCGGTGAAGACTTGGCTCAACGCACCAACCGCGCCACGGCCCAACCGGCCTTGGTCCAAGAAATGCGCGAGCGCCTCCGCGAACTCACTGTTCCGGCGAGCGCCGCGCCGACTGTTCGGAAATAATCCACCCGACTTCGTCCGGAGAGCGCGGCGTCTTCCTCGACATGGCATTGCTGAAGCAGGCCTAAGGCGGGGTTCCCGCTTGGCAGGACGACCCGCAAAGGCGACGATGGCCCCATGCGCCTCGTTGCCCTGCTCGTACTCGGTTTGACCGCCCACCTCACTTCAGCGCAAGAACCTCGGCGCGACTTCTCCATCCCGATGGTCGACCTAATGAAG
>CAITUF010000312.1 GCA_903895475.1 uncultured Opitutia bacterium
CACGATGGACATCATCCAGCACTTCGGCGGCAGCCCAGCGAACTTCCTCGATGTCGGCGGCGGCGCCACGAAGGACCAGGTAACCGCAGCCTTTAAGATCATCCTCGGTGACTCCAACGTGAAGGGCATCATGGTTAATATCTTCGGTGGCATTATGGACTGTAATGTCATCGCGACGGGCATCGTGGAAGCCGTCAAGGAAACGGGCCTCAAGCTCCCCCTCGTCGTCCGCCTCGAAGGTAACAACGTCGAAGCCGGTAAGGCCACCTTGGCCAGCAGCGGCCTGACGATTGTCTCGGGAGATACGATGGCCGACGCGGCCCAAAAGATCGTGAAGCTCGTTAATAATAAGTAATCCCAACCTTTCTTTTCACATGTCCATTCTCGTCCACGAAAAGACCCGTATCCTGGTCCAAGGCATCACCGGTGACTTCGGTGCTCGCCACGCTCGTCTCTCCATCGACTACGGCTCCCAAGTCGTCGCCGGCGTCACCCCCGGCAAGGGCGGCCAGACGTTCGAACACAACGGCGTCAAGGTCCCCATCTTCAACACGGTGGCCGACGCCGCCAAGCAGACAGGCGCCACGGTGTCCGCCATCTTCGTCCCCCCGCCCTTTGCGGCTGATGCGATCCTTGAATGCGTCGAGGCCGACCTCGACCTCGCGGTGGCCATCACCGAAGGCATCCCGGTCCGCGACATGGTCCGCGCCAAGCGCGCCATGCTGGGCAAGCGCACGCGCCTCATCGGGCCGAATTGCCCGGGCCTCGTGACCCCTGGTCGCGGCGATAAGTCGCACGGCGGTTGCCGCATCGGCATCGCTCCCGGCTACATCCACAAGCGTGGCAAGGTCGGCGTCGTCTCCCGCTCCGGCACCTTGACCTACGAAGCCGTCTGGCAGCTGACCTGCAAGGGCCATGGCCAGTCGACCTGCGTCGGCATCGGCGGCGACCCCGTCAATGGCACGTCCCACCTCGACGTCATCAAGCTCTTCAACGAAGACCCGGAAACCGAAGCCATCATCATGATCGGCGAAATCGGCGGTAACGCCGAGGTCGAAGCCGCCCGCTGGATCAAGGAGCACTGCAAGAAGCCCGTCGCTGGCTTCATCGCAGGAGCCACCGCTCCCGCTGGTCGTCGGATGGGCCACGCTGGTGCCGTCATCGGCGGCGCCGAAGATACGGCCGAGGCTAAGATTAAGATCTTCCGCGAGTGCGGCATCTCCGTCGCGGAGACCCCCTCGGACATGGCTGACGCCCTGCTCCGCGTCTGGCGCGGCTAAGGCGATTCCCGCCCTCACACCCCAAGGCCCGGCAACGGGCCTTTTTCTTTTGTATTAGCGGCGGGGCTCCGCATTGTCTGCCGTATGTGGTACTACCAACAAGGCTCCAACCGAATGGGTCCAATCGATGAAGCGACTATCCGTGGCTTACTGACCAGCGGACAAATCTCCATCGACACCTTGGTCTGGACTACCGGCATGTCCAGCTGGGTACCCCTCCAGCAGTCGTCGCTCGGTGCTGGCCTCCCCACCCCGCCGAGCGCCGTGCCGTCCTACCCGATGCCCGTCCAAGGCAACCAGATCGCCAAGGACCGTGTAGCTTATATTCTGCTCGCCGTGCTTCTTGGCTTCGGTGTCCATAATTTCTTCGCCGGCTACACAAACCGCGGGCTGATTCAACTGCTAGTCAGCATCCTGACTTGCGGGCTTGGCTGGTTCCCAATGTGGATCTGGGGCATCGTTGAGGCCTGTACCGTCACGAAGGACGCCAACGGCGTCGACTTTAAGTAAAACTATTTCCAACCAAACCCACAAATACCATGACTGAATCCGCTCCTACCACCGCAGCCCCCAAGAGCCGCATGGCCTACATCCTCCTCGCCTTCTTCCTCGGAAGTTTGGGGATCCATAACTTCTATTCCGGTCACAAGAAGCATGGCTTTATCAAGCTCGGCTTGATGGTCGCGTGCGGACTCGGCCTGATCGCCAACCCAATCTGGTGCATCATCGAGATGATCACGGTGACGAAGGACGCCGACGGCGTTAACTTCAACTAAGCCTCCCCGTTCCGACCTTCCAAGGGCCGCCGCAAGGCGGCCCTTTTCGTTGGCGGGCAAGCCAATCGACTTGTTTCGGTCAGTTATACGGCTGGTCAAGGACTAGGAGCGGTCTAGTTTCTGGCCATCCCCATGCGCCCCCTCGCTCTCTGCCTCCTGCTTGCCTCTACCGTCCTTTTCGGCGCCGATGAAGCCAAGCCCAAGGTCATCACCGCCACGCCCGTAGAACGCCCACTTCCCAGCGAGAAGACCAAGTTGCCTTGGCACATGGTGAACCTCTGGTGGACGATGCCCGAGACGGCCGACTTCGAGTCGCTGGAGATCGACGTGACCATCAGCGACGATGTCGACCCGTCCAAACTCAACCTCTACATCGCACCCATCGGTCTGGGCCAATTGAACGACACTAACTTCTACGGGGGCATCCAGAGCAACATCGGCGGCTATCCGGTCTCTGACGCCAGCCCCCAAGGCGACTACCATAAGGGCAAGGGCGCGATCTTCTCCCGCTGGGGCAATAAGGACCTCGATACGTCGTTCGTCCGCCCAGCGCTCAATGGCCTCACCGAAGCTGCCGGGTACGAAGGTGACTTCGCCTCGGGCCGTCGCCCCTTCCCTTGGAAAGCCGGCACCTATACCTACGCCATCCGCAAGCTGACTTACGAAAAGGACAAGGACGGCAAGGAGTGGACGTGGGTGGGCGCTTTCCTGACCGAGAAATCTTCGAGCCAAACGGTCTTCATCACGTCCCTCAAGTTCCCCGGCCGTACGCTTAAGTTCTGGGGCCGCCACTCCGCCTTCATCGAAATCTACGGTGGCAAGAAAGTGGTCATCGCTGACCTCCCCAAACTCGAGGTCCGCATCGGCATGCCCCGCATCAACGGCCAGCCCATCGCGTTAAAAACACTCTCCGTCAACTACCCGAAGAACAGCGGCCCTGCGTCGCCAGCCATCATGTCCACGGAACTCGCTGAAGGCGGCAAGGAAGTCATCTGCAAGCTACACAACGAGATCCTCACGCGAGAGAAGTGGTCCTTCCCACTCATCCCAGCCGACCCAGCCAAGTAAGCCGATGCGTGCCGCGGCCTGGTTCCTCCTACTGTCGGCGTCGCTCCTCGCCGCCGCGGAACCTGCTCCGCACCCCATCCGCATCGTCGCGGATGGTTTTGAGGCCAGCGAAAAGGATGTCGCCAAGGTCTGCCTTTCCGCCGCTGCAGAACTGCAGAAATGGGCGCCAGGGCTACCGTTCGAGAACGTTGTGGTCGTCAAAGGCGACAAGGGGCCAATAACGCTCTTCCAGCGCAATGACCGGAAGGAAATCGTTGTGCGCCTCGACACGCGCAAAACATTCTGGAGCCAATACTCCTATCAGTTCGCTCACGAGTTGGGGCATATCCACTGCGGCTTCCGTGACGGCCCGCGCGAGAACCTCTGGTTTGAGGAATCGGTTTGCGAGACGGCCTCGGTCTTCTGCCTTCGTGCAATGGCCGTGACCTGGAAGACCGCCCCACCCTACCCAAACTGGGCCAGCTACGCCCCCTCTCTGCGGAGCTACGCCGATGATGTCATTGCGAAGCGTACCTACAAGGCGGAGGCCGAACAGAAGGGCCTGCCCAAGTTCTACCGCGACCACGAAGCCGAGTTCCGCGCTAACCCAACGGACCGTGAACTCAACGGCGCCGTCGCCCTCTTCCTACTCAAGTATCTCGAAGAAAAGCCCACCCGCTGGGCGGCCTTCCGCTGGCTCAACGCCACGGCCCGGCCGAGGAACGAATCGTTCCAGGACTACCTTAAGCGCTGGGAACAGAACACGCCCGCTGAGCATAAGGACTCGGTGCGGGGTATCCAGAAACTCTTCGGCTTCTAAAACAAAAAGGCCGCCCGAAGGCGGCCGCGATGGGCGAAGCGACTCAGCCTTACTTACCGACGACGTAGGCGAGCGACCCTGCGGTCTGATCAACGGCTGGGGCACCTTCGAGCAAGTCAGCAATCGGATCCCACTTGCCGTTAATGAGGCCGTCACGGGCGGAAGCGGCGATGCTGGCCTTCCAAGACTTGGCACCAGCAGTGACGACCAGATTCTGGACGTCTACCGTCAGTTCGACCTCGGGGTTCGCGCGTACAAACGCGTCGCACTCGGCAAGGTCATCCTTGGAGAGCGTCAGGCAAGGAACGCCGAGGGTGGTGGAGTTACCGAAGAAGATTTCGGCAAAGCTGCCACCGACGAAGGCCGTAAAACCAAACCGCCAAAGCGACTGAGGGGCATGCTCACGGGAGCTCCCACAACCAAAGTTAAAACCGACGACCATGACGCCCTGCTTCGCAGCGGCGATGCGCGCGGCCTGGGCGGAGTTCATCGGGTGCGGGCGCTCGAGGCCGTCAGGGCCGGTCCGCTCATCGCGGAAGGCGTGTTCGCCGAGGCCATCAAAGGTCACGCAACGCAGGAAGCGGGCGGGGATGATGCGGTCGGTGTCGATATCGTCGCCGGGCACGGCGAGGGCGAGGCCTTTGACTTGGGTGACTTTAGCGAGGGACATGGTTGCGAGATTGAGGGCTGAAAGGGGGATGAAAAGGGAGGGAAAAGGGGTAAGAGAATCAGGCGGCGCGCGGGACGATGCAGACCGGCATGGCGAGGGCCGAGGCCAATGATGCCAAGCGCTCTTGGGCAACGGAAGCCGCCACGGCTTCATCTGCGAAGAGGACAGCATGCCCGGCCACGACCCAAGGGAGCGTCACGGTGCAGACGGGCTTACCATCATAGTGGGCGTCGACGGTGACGTCCTGCTGCCACGCCAAGCCCTCGGAAGCACAGGCCGCTGGCACGGCATCGCCTTGGGCGACACGGGCGAGCACGCGCTGAACTGCAGAGGCGTCGGACATTAGACCGTGAAGACTTCGCGGGCGTCGGTGACTTGACCGGTGATGGCGGCGGCGGCGACCATGAGCGGGCTCATGAGAATCGTTCGGCCCGTCTGCGAGCCTTGGCGGCCCTTGAAGTTACGATTCGAAGAGCTCGCACAGAGCTGATCGCCCACGAGTTTGTCGGGGTTCATCGCCAGGCACATCGAGCAACCCGCGCCACGCCATTCGAAGCCAGCTTCGATATAAATCTTATCGAGGCCTTCATGGACGGCCTGGATGGCGGTGAGCTGCGAACCGGGGACGACGATTGCCTTGACCGTCGGGCTAACCTTGCGGCCCTTCAGGTACTTGGCGACCTCGCGGAGGTCAGAGATGCGCCCGTTGGTGCAGGAACCGAGGAAGCAGACGTCGACTTTGGTCCCCTTGATTGCGGTATCAGGCGCCAATTTCATGTGCTTGTAGGCATCCTCGGCCGTAGCGCGATCAGCAGCGTTAAGGGTTTCGAGAGCCGGCATCTTCTCATCAATGAAGATCGCCTGCCCCGGGGTGATGCCCCAAGTGACCGTTGGACGTATCTCCGCGGCGTTGAACTGAACGACGTCGTCGTAACGGCAGCCGGCGTCAGAAGCGAAGGAAGCCCAGCGTGCTACTGCGGCATCCCAATCGGCGGCCTTCGGGGCGTAGGGCTTGCCCTTGATGTAATCGAAAGTCTTTTGATCCGGGTTGACGTAACCACAGCGGGCGCCGCCTTCGATGGACATATTACAAACCGTCATGCGCTCCTCGAGGGAGAAGCCATCGAAGGTCGTCCCCGCGTATTCGTAAGCGTAGCCAATGCCCCCATTGACGCCGAGGACTCGGATGATGTGCAGGATGACGTCCTTGGCGTACACGCCAGGGGAGAGCTGGCCGTTGACTTCGATGCGGCGAACCTTGAGCGCGCTGAGGGCCAGCGTCTGGGTGGCCAGGACATCGCGAACCTGGGTGGTACCGATGCCGAAGGCGATGGCACCGAAGGCGCCGTGGGTGGCCGTGTGGGAGTCGCCACAAGCGATGGTCGTGCCGGGCTGGGTAATGCCCTGCTCTGGACCGACCATGTGGACGATACCCTGGGTGCCCGTATTGGTATCGAAGAAGCGGATGCCGAAGTCCTTCGTGTTCTTACGGAGGGCCTCGATCATCTCCTGTGCGATCGGATCCGAATAAGGCTCCTTCAGCTCGTTGGTCGGGACGATGTGGTCGACCGTCGCAAACGTGCGCTGGGGATACTTCACCTTTAGGCCGAGGTCCCGGAGCATGCCGAAAGCCTGCGGGCTGGTCACCTCGTGGATGAGGTGGGTACCGATGAAGAGTTGGGTCTGCCCGTTAGGCAGCTGACGCACCGTGTGCGCTTCCCAGACTTTTTGGAACAAGGTCTTAGCCATCTGTAGAGAGGAGAAGGGGTCAAAGTAGGAGCCCAGCCCCCTTGGTCAATCCCACAGGAAGACCCCCCAAGGCTTAACCCATGGGTTGACCCGACTAGGAAAGCCTAAAAAGTAGGCCACGTATGGCAGTTCCGCCCCCCAAACGCCAACCTCCTCGCCCAGGCGCACGTCGACTCGCCTCCGAGCAACCCGAG
>CAITUF010000313.1 GCA_903895475.1 uncultured Opitutia bacterium
GGCGAGTACCCAAAGTGAGGAGGGGCGTAATCTCATGGGCATAAGTATAACAGACAAAGACACAGTGCGAGCATCGATAAAACTGATATACTCTATATAATGTCTCTATTACACCGCTCGACCAAACGCGACTTGCCCGGCCAGAGCAACTAACCACCCGTCATACTCACCAAATCCGCACGCGTTCCTTGGGGTCTAGGTACATCGGGTCGCTAGGCTTAGAACCGAAGGCATCGTGATAGGCGTCGAGGTTACGGACAATGACATTGATGCGGGCTTGCGCCGGCGAATGGGTGTCGGACAGGAGACGGGTGGCGAGCTGCTCGTCGCGGATGTTGCCCGCGAAGCTGAACGCGTAGGCGAGGAAGAAGCGCTGCAGTGGGGTCTGACCGGCGATGAGCTTACCAGACTTGTAGGTTTCGGTCTGCTGGAAGGCGTCGAGGGCCAAGGCCACCCCGCCGAGATCGGCAATGTTCTCGCTGAGGGTCTGCTTACCGTTGATTCGGATGCCCTTGAGCGGCTCCTCCCGGTCATACTGGGCGATCAATTGCGCGCAGCGCGCCGCATAGGCCTGCTCCGTCGCAGGCGTCCAACCATTCTCCATTCGGCCGGTGGCGCTGAAGCGACGGCCGGAATCGTCGAAGCCATGCGTGATCTCGTGTCCGATGGTGGTGGCGATGTAGCCATAGAGGACGGCGTCATCGAGGTCATTACCGGCATAGGCGGGGACAGTCAGGATGGCGGCCGGGAGGACGATCTCGTTATTCAACGGGTTGTAGTAAGCGTTCACGGTATACGGACGCATCCCCCACTCTTCCCGCTCGGGCGCACCACCGACGCGGGCATAGGCTCTCCGGGTCTCCCATTGGTCCACCGCTAAGACGTTTTCGGCTAAGCTATCGGATGTGATGCGGACGCCATCGAACTGTCGGAACTTATCGGTGTAGCCGACACGTAGTTTCACCGCGGCCAACTTCTTTAGAGCCCACTCCCGGGTCGGGGCATCCATCCAGGGATTGACGACCAAGCGCTTGGCGAAGGCCGTGCGGACGCCTTCACAGACTAACCGGAAGCGTTCGCGTTGGGCCGGACCAAATCGACGGGCGACATACTCCTCGCCGACAAGGTCACCGATAGTGCGGTCCTGCAATGCCAAGGCGCGGTCCTCGAGGCTCCGCTGTTGCTTAGCACCGGAGAGGACAACGCCAGTGAAGGCAAAGTTGTCCTGCGAGGTCTGGCCATTGAGAATCGCTGCATACGCAGTCATCGTGTGGAAGCGGAGGTAATCGCGGAGAATAGCCGGAGGGGTCGTCGCGAGGATCTTGGCGAAGCCCTGAAAGAACTCGGGCTGGCCGACAACCAATTGCTTAACGACGGGGGCCTTCATGCGCTGCAAGACGGGGGCCCAACTCACTCCCGGGGTGAGTGCATCGACTTGGGCCAAGGTCATCAGGTTGTAATTCTTCTCGGGATCTTCCAATTGCTCGAGCGAACGCGACACTTCTGCGAATCGGGTCTCCAACGCTAAGATATCCTTCCCCGCCTGTTCGGCGCGGGGCTGATCATAGCCCATGTGCTTAAGCATCCGCGTGACATACGCGGGGAAAGCATCACGGACCTTCTTCGTGGCAGGTTCATCACTGAAGTAGTGCGCCCGTTCCGGGAGCGAGGTGCCCGCCTGCCCCAAATACAGCACCACTGTATTTTCATCCTTAGCATCTTGGTCCGCGTAGACGCCCAGAAAGGAACCCACGCCTTGCTCCATGAGCTCCGCCGCGAGTTCCGCGAAACCCTGTGGGGTCGTCGTGGCATCGAGCTTCGCCAACGCAGCGGTGACGCCCGTCGGTAGGCCTGATTTATTCTGCTCATACGCTAAGGCCGACTTCCAAAAGTCGGCGATTTTACGCTGCTTTTCGGTTGGGTTCGGCAATGCCACCAGCGAGCGGTTAAGCCCCAAGAGGTCCTGGCGGATGAAGTCCTCCTGCCAATCATAGGAATAAAAGGAGGCACGGTCGGCCGCTACCGGATGGGCCGCGTTCCAGCGGGCATTGGCGTGGAGCCAGAAGTCCTTGGTGGGGGCGACGGCGGGGTCACGGTTAGCTTCCAGGAGGTCGGCCCGAGCCACGAGCGAACCGAGACCGAGGAGTAACAGGGGCAGCAAGCGCATGGCCAGACCTTAAAGACCCGACCAACCGAGGGAAGGAAGAACCTTCTGGAAAGTGCTCAAGTCCGCCGCAAGATGCCGACACACCCCTATGCCAAGGCTTTCCCTATCTCTTGCGTCGATCGCCGCGTGGCTGCTAGCGCTATCCACCCAAGCCGCCGAACCGATCCGCGTCGAAGTCAGCCGCGATGCCTGGCTTTCGTCCTACGTCAAGGAAGTTGAAGGCAACAACGGCGCCTCCGGCAAACTCAAGTTAAAGGGCCATCAAGAGTTCTTCCTGATCGATTTCGACCCGATAAAATTCCGGGGGAAGCGCGTCACGCAGGCGGTCCTCGCCGTCCACCTTGAAGGAAACGAGACACTCGGCCGTATCACCGTCTCGTCCGTTGCTCAGGAATGGGTCGAAGGCCAAGGGTCCAGCTACGCCCGCACTCCTGGTGCCAGTTCCTTCCGTTGGGCCAAGACCGATGTGACCCGCTGGGCCGAGGATGGCCCTGACCTTACCTCCGTGATCCTTGGACAACGGGGAAGCATTTGGGGCTTCGGTGACCCGTCACCGCCCGACGCCAGCCGTTGGCAGCGCATCCCGATTAAGCCCGAGGTGGTGCAAGCTCGTCTGGACGGACGGAGCCACGGGTTCTTCGTCATGGACGACGTGGGCAGCGAATACACGCGGCAAGGTAACACGATCGACTACCGGCTCTTCCCCAATCGTTATGTAACCAGCCGCGAGGGACCTAAGCGGTTCGTGCCGTACTTCCTGCTCTGGCTGGACGATGCGCCCGTCGCCAAGATTGCCACGGCTAGACCCTTCGTTGTGCCCACCAAGGCCAAGCCAGTTTCGTTGCCACCCATCCCGCAGGTCGCCTCAACTGCAACGACGACACTCAAGGCCTACGATGAATGCGGTACGCCCTTAAGGTCACTTGACCTCTACGCGGCCCGCGGGGAAGCCGTGACTATGCTACTGGAACAGGCCCCGGAGTCCGTAACCATTGACCTACCTGTCCGTCGTTTTGACCTACCTGCCGTCGGACCGCACCTCGACCCGCTCAAGGTTTCACCCCAAGGCCGCTTGCTGGAATTCCAGATTCCGAAGAACGCCCGGCCAGGTAAGCACGAGGGTACGCTGAAGGTGAACGGCTCCGATGTACCATTCACGATCACGGTTTGGAATTTCTGCTTACCCGACCAATTATCATTCATCGCCCAGATGAATGGGTACGGCCTGCCCAACCATGGACGCGACTTCTACAGGCTGGCCCATGAGCATCGCCTGACGCTTAACATCCTACCCTACGGCTGGAGCGGTAAGGTGAACGCGGCACCTAAGGTCCGCGCCGACGGCACGTTCGACTGGACGCAATGGGATGCCGAGCACGGTCCGCTCCTCGATGGTTCGGCTTTCGCAGACTTACCGCGGGGACGCGTTCCCGTCGAGGCCCTCTACTTACCGTTGAACGAGAACTGGCCGATGAACCATGAACGCCACTTCAAGGGCGGCTACTGGATCGAACAGGCCTATGGTGACGAGTATTGGCGGGAGTTCCGCACTGCCAGCCAAGCCTTTGCCCAACACTTTTCCGACCGCGGCTGGAATGAGACCGTCGCGGAGTTCTACCTAAACAATAAAGTAGAGTTCAAGAAGTCGCGTGGCCGCTGGGATGCGACCTCCGCGCCGTGGATCTTTGACGAGCCCACGCACACGCAGGACTTCTGGGCCTTGCGTCGGTTTGGTCTAGAGTTCTGGCAAGGCGTCTCCGCCGTACCGAACACGCGTTTGGCCTTCCGCCTCGATATCTCCCGTCCGGAATGGCAACGCGACCTCCTCGATGGACTCACCAACGTCGAAGTCGCCTCTGGCGCTTTACGTCCCTACCGCGACCGCGTCATCGGAGCCGCCCGACGCGATGGTAAGTTAATCTACATGTACGGCTCAGCCAGCAAGCTCGGGACCTCTCGTTCCACCGATGTCTCCTGGTGCGTGGAAACTTGGGCCCTCGGCGCCGATGGTGTGGTGCCTTGGCAAACCATCGGCAAGGCCGACTCTTGGACCAAGCCCGACGACCTTGCCCTGCTCTACCCCACGCCCACCGGCGTCGCCCCCAGCCTACGTCTCAAGGCCTACCGCTCGGGCCAACAGCTCGCTGAGTACCTGACGATTTACTCGGCAGTCTCCGGACAAACCCGTGATGCCGTCGGTGCGGCTGTACTGGCACTCCCAGGAATGCGTGCTGGCACCGTGAAGGCCAACGACGCCGACGCTGGGGATTCGCGTTTCGAAGCGAGCGCGTCCGAATCAGTACGGAACCTCCGAATTCGCCTCGGCACCTGGCTCGACCGCCAAGCCCCCGCTGATCGAGCCCGCTGGCATGGCCCCCGTCCGAAATCCCAAGACCCTACCAAAGTCCCCGTGATCACGCCGTTGTCGGCGCCCGCGCAGTAAACGGAAGCAACCTCGGCTGTCTCTAGATGCATTTCACCTTTGCACTTTTGCACAGGCCGTAGGCCGATTTGCACCTTTGCACTGCAACTGCCCTGGCCTAGCTTCCCCAGCTCCAGCGCTCGGGTACCCAGGCATACTGGTCGCCCTTGGGGACAACGGTGCCGATGCCGGGCCAAGGAAGGTGGAAGCCGAAGGCACGCGACTTATTCGCGGCCATACGGGTAAAGAGTTTCTTGCGGGTCTTGACGGCCGTCTCGGGGTCATGGTCCATCGCGACGGTCCAGCCGACGTTCTCGAACATTAGGAGGTGGTGGTGCACGACGTCGCTGATGTGCACCAAGGATTCCTGACCCGAACGAATCTCGAAGCAGGCATGGCCATCGGTGTGGCCAGGAGCCGCAATGATCTCCACGGAGTCATGGAAGAGCTTCTGGCCGTCCTTCACGATGACGAGCTGCTCCTTGAGAATATCAAAATTCTTACAGACGGTCTTCACCATGTTCGGCAAGGGCTTCTTATCGCGCTTGGACTTGGAGAAGTCCGGGGTCGGGCCGCGCCAGAAGTCATACTCCTCCTTGAGTAGGTAAATCTTAGCGTTCGGGAAAGCGGGCTTATCGCGGTCGACGAAGCCATCGAGGTGATCAGAGTGCGAGTGGCTGAGGAATCCGGCCACGACCTGATCGGGAGTGATGCCGAGCTGACGGAGACCCTCAGCCATCCAACCGAAATTAGGATTAGAGTGACGCTCACCGAAGCCGGCATCGATCAGCGCGACTTCCTTGCCAATCTTAAGGCCCATGATGTTGACGTACAGCGGGAGTGCATCGAGGCGTTCGCGATTCAAGACCATAGCGTCCTTCATCACCGGACGGTCGGCTTCGGGCCACATCAGATTCAGGCCCTCGCGGAAGAGCATGTGACCATCGCTAATCGAGAAGGCCTCAATCTCGCCAATCTTGAACTTATAGACGAAAGGATTGGGCGGGCGCTTCGTGGGCGCTGGCTTGGGAGCCTCTTGCGCACCGAGGCGCACGTTCATGGCGGCGAGCCCGGCCAAAGCGAAGGCCGCGGCGCCCAAAAATTCACGACGAGAAGCAGGCTGAGGCTGATTGAGCGGCATGCCGCCAAGATGCCGAACTCATGACCTTGGGCAAGCGCAAGCCTAAGGCTTTGCCTCGGGGATGATGAAGGAACCTTCACCCACCCCCTATCCCCCATCCCCTAGCCCCTAGCTCACTACTTCTTGGCGTCGGGGAACTCCTTCAAGAGTTCGTCGGGTGTATAGAAACTGGCACGGTCCTTAGTCGCCGCACGCACTTGGGCCACCTGTGCTGGCTGAATGGGGGCCGCCACATTACCGAAAGAATTACGCACGTAGGTAAGCACACCCGCCAATTCATCGTCGGACAAGCCCTTGAAGGCCGTCATCGGCACCTGGCCAGGATACTTAACGCCATTCACCTCGATGGGACCCATGAGGCCATGCAAGGACAAGCGGATTAAGCGCTCGGGATTGCCACTCACCCAATTGGATTTCGCGATCGGCGGGAACTGTGCAGCTGGTAGCCCTTGGCCATCGGCTTGGTGGCAAGTGATGCAATGTGCCTCCCGACGGTAGACCTGCTCACCGAGCTCAAAGAGACGCTTGTCCTGTCCCGTCAGCGTGGTCGATGCCTTCGCTGGGGGTGCGGCCACCACGGATCCGCCATTGAGGTAAGACGCCGCAGCGGCGAAGACGGGCTTCAACCACGCGTCTTCCGGCTGCTTGCGGGCTTCCGCCAAGACCAAGAGGCCAAAGTCCTTACCCAACCATGTCGCGGCGTTGACGGCTTCCAGGCGCACGCGCCCATGGGTATCGTTGGCGGCCCGGAAAAGGAGGTCGCGCTGGTCAGCGACGTTGTGGCCATTATAACGTAAGACACGAACCGCAGCGGCGCGGACACGGTGGTCTTTGGCCTGCAGGAGCTTCTTGAGTAGAGCGACATCGACGCGATCGAGGCCCCAGCTCACCCAGAGACCTTCGAGTTGATGGTGCTCTAAGCGAGCGTCGTCGGACTTCAATCCGCCTAGCCATTTCTGCAGGCCAGCGATTACCTCGGCGGCGGGACGGCCCCGCAGTTCGAGGCGGCTCCGCTCGCGGGCGCGATCTTCGGGGAGGGTCAGGTTGGCAAAGAGTTGCTCAATGCGGGCACCTGCAATGACTGGTGGCTTCACGAGCGGACGGCTCGGATAAGTGATACGATAGATACGGCCGTGGGTGTGGTCACGCATTGGGTCGCGAGCGCTGTGCTGCATGTGTCCGATGAGCACATTATGCCAGTCGGCGAGATAGAGAGAGCCGTCGGGGGCAAACTCCATCGAGACCGGCCGGAAATTACCGTCTTTGGACTGCAGCAGGTTCTGCCGGAAAGTCAGTTTGTAGCCCGTGCCGTCTTCCGCGACGGCGTGCTGCTTCGTTCCGAGGAAGCCGATAGTGTTGTTGATAATCAGATCGCCTTGAACGTCATCGGGGCAATGGCGGCTGCTGATGAAGTCCAAGCCGGAGGTTGGACGGACCGTCTGGGCATTCGGAATGAGGTTAGGTGGCAACGGAGCAAATTCACCAAACGGTACCC
>CAITUF010000314.1 GCA_903895475.1 uncultured Opitutia bacterium
ACCGCGGTTTGGCTGCTCTCGCCGCGCTCCAGTGGCGTCAACGGCCAAGGCATCATCGTCGACGCCGGCATGGGGCTAAACTTCTTTGACGAGGAGCTGGTGAAGGCTTCGGCCCGTCTTCTCTGAACGTGCAGTTTAAACGTTCAGTCCTGACCGGCCTGGTGGCCGAACTCCCGCCGGAGGTTTGGTCCTCCGACGAAGTGGAGCGCCGCTTGGCGCCCTTGTATGGCCGGCTGAAATTACCGGAAGGCCGCTTGGAGTTGATGACGGGCATCCAGGAGCGTCGCTTCTGGCCGCAGGCCATTCGCCCCTCGGAAATCTCCGCCCTCGCCGGTCGGCGCGCACTGGAAGCAGCCTCGGTCGGTCCAGCGGACATCGACCTCTTAATCCATTCGTCCGTGTGTCGCGATCGCCTAGAGCCTTCGACGGCTGCTTATGTGCATGGCCTCTTGGGCCTCGGCCCCCAGGCCCAGATTCTCGACGTCTCCAACGCCTGCCTAGGTTTTCTTAATGCCGTGGTGCTCGCGGCGGGCCTCGTTGAGTCTGGTCAAATCCGCCGGGCCTTAGTGTGCTCCGGCGAGAACGGTCGCCCGCTCGTCGAGCGCACTATTCGCATGCTCAATGAAGACCTCACGTTGACGCGCGATGGTATCAAACCGTACTTCGCTAATCTCACCATTGGCGCCGGCGGGGCCGCCGCGGTCGTTTCGCGTGATGACTTGGTCGGTGACGATGCGATTCGCTTACTCGCGGGCGCGTGGGAAACTGATTCTTCGGCAAACGGTTTATGCGAAGGCGACACATCCTCCGATGAACTCGACATGCGCACGGACTCGGAAGCGCTACTCGCCGCCGGCGTCGGCCTCGCGCAGCGTTGCTGGGGTCGCTTCAAGGTTGAGAGCGGCTGGAACGAAACCACGCCCGACCGCATCATCACCCACCAAGTGGGCCGTCGGCATTCCTCCTTACTCTTTGAGCGGCTCGGTTTGGATCCCGCGAAGGACTACCAATCGTTTGATCGCCTCGGCAACGTCGGGTCGGTCTCGCTGCCGGCGACGCTGGCCTTGGCGCGCGCCGAGGGGCGCGTCCTTCGTGGTGACAAGGCGGCCTTGCTGGGTATCGGTAGTGGACTCGCTAGCCTCATGCTTGCCGTCGAATGCTAACCCCCGACCCAGCCGCCTTACCCGCCGAGGTGAAGGCCCTTTACCCCTTTGACGTCCAAAGCTGGGCCTCGCCCGACGGCGTTATGCGATACGTGGACCATGGCCCGCGCGTGGGCCAGCCAGTCCTCCTGCTCCACGGGAACCCTTCGTGGTCGTTCCTCTGGCGCAACCTCATCCTAGCCCTGGCGGCCCAAGGCCATCGTGTCATCGCCCCAGACCACCTCGGGATGGGCCTGTCCGCTCGCCCAGACCGTTTCCTGCGCCTAGATGACCGCATCCGGGCCGTCCATGGCCTGGTCGACCATCTTGGGCTGAAGTCCTTCCACTTGGGGGTCCATGATTGGGGTGGTGCCATCGGCTTAGGCCTAGCGACCCGTATGCCCGACCGCATCGGCCGGATACTCGTGACTAACACCGGGGCCTTCCTCTCGGACCGCATCCCTAAGCGGATTGCCCTGTGCCGGGCCCCTTTGGTCGGACGATGGATTGCCCAGGACTTGGATGGCTTTGCCTGGCCAGCCACGTGGATGGCGGTCGAAAAACCACTTTCTAAGGCCGTAAAGGCTGGTTTCCTGGCTCCTTATGGTACGAGCGCTAGCCGCCGGGCAGTCGCGGACTTCGTGGCAGACATCCCGATGGAGCGAGATCACCCGACCCGACCCGTCCTGGCCGCGGTCGAAGCCGCCCTGCCGACACTCCGTGGTAAACCGATGCTCCTCCTCTGGGGGCTGCAGGACTTCTGTTTCGACGGGTCCTTCTTGGCGGGTTTTACCCAGCGCTTCCCAGAGGCCCAGCAGCGCCTTTTCCCTGACGCCGGCCATTACGTCTTAGAGGACAGCGGGGCCAGCGGGATTCAGGCCGCCGTCGATTTCTTGACGGGGGTCTAATTACCCCTGTGGATAGACCCGTGGATAGGGTGCGAAAAGCCCTGTGAACAAGCATTTCTTAAGCCCTATATTAGTTTCCGTAAGGGCTTGATAAGTAGGTGTTTCGGCTGAGGTAAAAACATTCGTTCACCCCTCGTTTCCTATTGCAGAAAACGGTGTGAAAAACACGCTTCTAGTACCCGCCTCAAGGTGGGTTCACCATCCCTATTTTATTACCAAAACATGAGCGAAAATTCTGAGAAAAACCCGAATCGCGGCAAGCACGCCGGCAACGAAAGCTATGGTGCGGCCGACATCAAGCGCCTCAAGGGCCTGAAGGCCGTGCGTGAACGACCCGGTATGTATATTGGCGATACGAACGAAACGGGCCTCCACCATTGTGTCTATGAAATCGTCGATAACTCGATCGACGAAGCGCTCGCTGGTTATTGCAAGAGCATCAAGGTCGAGATTCATGCGGATGGTTCGCTGTCCGTCGAAGATGACGGCCGCGGTATCCCTGTCGCCATGCACCCGGAAGAGAAAGTCCCGACGCTCGAGCTCGTGCTGACCAACCTGCACGCTGGTGGTAAGTTCGATAAGGGTGCCTACCAGGTTTCCGGCGGCCTCAACGGCGTCGGCGCAAAGTGCGTCAACGCTCTCTCCGATAGTTTCATCGCCGAAGTCAGCCGCGAAGGCGAAGTGCACCAGATGAAGTTTAGCCGCGGTGAAGTCACTCAGTCGATCAAGGTGATCGGTAAGACCAAGCGCACGGGCACGAAGATTACCTTCCACCCTGATCCGGAAATTTTCGTCGCTACCCAAGAGTTCAAGTACGACACCATCGTCCGCCGCATGCGCGAACTCGCCTTCCTCGTGCCAGGTATCACGGTCGAAATGAAGGACCAGCGTTCGAACCGGGCCGACAAGTTTGAGTTTAAGGACGGCATCGCCGAGTATGTGTCCTTCCTTAATGCTAACGAAGAGCGCCTCTTCGATAAGCCGATCCTTATCTCCGCGGAGGTTGATTTTACCGACCTATCCAACCCGCGCGTGATGGCTGACGGCGAGAAGCCTAAGCCCGGCCAGCGCCGAATGACCCTCGACGTTGCCCTGCAGTACAACGACCGCTACGACGAGATGGTCTTTAGCTACGCGAACCTCATCAATCAGCCCGAAGGCGGCACCCACCTCTCGGGTTTCCGTTCCGCGCTCACCCGCGTGATCAACCACTACGCGAAGTCCAATAACCTCATTAAAGATAAGGACGCCAAGCTCAACGGCGACGACATGCGCGAAGGGCTCGTGGCCGTCATCTCCGTCAAGCACCCCGACCCGAAGTTCCAATCGCAGAATAAGACGCGCCTGACGAATCCCGAAGTCGAAGGCATCGTGAATTCCGTTGTCGGCGAGCAGCTGAAATATTACCTCGAGCGCGACCCCAAGACGGGTCGTCGTATCGTCGACAAGTGTCTCAACGCGGCCCGTGCCCGTGAGGCTGCCCGTAAGGCCCGCGAGACGGTCCGTAAGTCCGCCATGTCCTCCGGTGGCCTGCCGGGTAAGCTGGCCGACTGCTCCGAAAGCGATCCCTCCGTCTGTGAACTCTACATCGTCGAAGGCGACTCCGCCGGTGGTTCCGCCAAGCAAGGCCGCGACCGGCGCTACCAAGCGATTCTCCCGATCAAGGGTAAGATTCTCAACGTCGAGAAGGCCCGCATTGATAAGATCCTCTCTAACGAGGAAATCCGCACGATTATCACCGCTTGCGGTACTGGCATCGGCAAGCACGAGGGCGACGGCGCCTTTGACGTCACGAAGTGCCGCTACCACAAGCTTGTGATCATGACGGACGCCGACGTGGACGGCTCGCACATCCGGACGCTACTCCTGACGTTCCTCTACCGTCAGATGCCTGGCTTGATTGAGGCGGGCTATGTCTACATCGCCCAGCCGCCACTGTACCGCATCAAGCGCAAGAAGCGCGAGCAGTACGTCGACAATGACCCGGAGCTTAACCGTATCCTCCTGGAACTCGGCTCCGAGGATGTGAACCTACTGCGTCTGCGTGATAAGCACGTCTTCCCAGGTCAGAAGCTTGACAAGATTGTCGAATCCCTCGCCCGCCTCGAGTCCTTGGGCTCGGCCATTGGTCGGACCGGTTGCCAGCTCAGTACCTTCCTCGACCAGCAGGACCTCAAGACGCATGCGCTGCCGCGCTTTATCGTCCGTACCCGCACGGGCAATGAGGAGACCTACGAGTTCCTCCTGGATACCGACGCCAAGCAGGCCTACCTGCGTAAGGCGGGTGTCGAGGATTTCCTCGCCGACAAGATCGACCGCGAGAAGCAACTCAAGGACGGCACAGTCGTCCAAGAGCGTGTCAACGTGATCGAGATTTTTGAGAATGATTCCATCTCCAAGGTGCTGAAGGAACTCGAAACCCAGGGCATGGACGTGAAGCAGTTCACGCCGGGCGAAGAACCACGCTACAATCTCATCGACGGTTCGACGGCCGAGGAAGTGCCCGCGGTCGAATGCGAGGAAGAGCCCAAGGGCGAAGAGAAGCCCGCCAAGAAGATAGTCAAGAAGGCCGAGCCTATCCCGCTCGGCTCTATCCTCGAGCTCATCGGCCAGATTCGTCAGTTCGGCCGTAAGGGCCTGACCATTCAGCGCTATAAGGG
>CAITUF010000315.1 GCA_903895475.1 uncultured Opitutia bacterium
GGGAGGAGATCCGTGCGGAGGAGGTCGGAATTGTAATTGTAATACAGCCGACCCACATCGTCCTGGCAGAGGCCATACTGCCCACGGCCCAAGCCAGCCCCGCGTTGCCAAGTGCCGGCGTTGAGGCGGAAGCTGGTGCCGTAGCCAGCACTCCAAATACGGTTGTCCATCGCCCAGGTCGGCGTGTTGGCCATGTGCTCCGGCTGGCCACCGCGGGTCCCGTAGTCGGTCGCGACGACCGTCCGCACATCGGCAACGCCGGTGCCCTTGGTATCCTTACAGAAAAATAGGTTGGGGGATTCGCCAATGAGAGCGCCCCCGTTCACCGCGAGGACGGACCGAGGCATGACGAGCCCGTCGACGAAAGCCGTGGCCTTGTCCATCCGGCCCGTGCCCTTCGTGTCTTCGAGGAGCGAGACGCGGCCCGAGGGGTCTTTCTCGCCAGCGCCGTTCACATCATTCATGTAACCACGCATCTCGACGACGAACAGCCGGCCCTGATCGTCGAAGCTTATGGCGATGGGCGATTGAATCATCGGCTCACACGCGACGAGCTCGATGCGAAAACCCTTTTCGATTTTAAAGGTCTTTAAGGCCTCATCGGGCGAGAGCACCGGAGCCGGGGGTAGCTTGAATTTTAACGTGACCTCCTCCGGCCCAGCGTTGCCCTTGTTGAGGGCAAAGGCGGGCTGGGCTACGAGCAAGCAGCCAGCGGTGAACCAAAGGGAAAGGGGGGCCTTCATTGGGGTACGGGGTCTAATAGAACCTGTCCCCGCCTAGGGGCAAATGTTCCCGTTACTTACTTATCCTGCTGCTTCTTATTGCCGGTTTTCTTGACCAAAACCACGGGGACATCGTTGGCTAGGGCGGGGCCGGGGGTACTCCGACCGCGGTCTACCATCGCCTGCAAGGCGGCCTTCATGGCCACGACCCGTTCGGGGTGCTGGGCCGCGAGGTTCGTCTTCTCCCCTAGGTCGGTCGCTAGGTCGTAGAGCTGGAATTCCGGCAGGCCCTTCTCTTCCTTCGAGCCAGGTTTAGGGACGCTCCAGCCGCCCGAGCCCGCGCAGAGCGCCAACTTCCACTGACCATCGCGGATCGCAAAACTGCCGTTGATAGATTGGCTCACGATGGACTGACGGAGGGGGCCCTCGCGGCCGAGCAAAGCCGGCAGAAAAGATACGCTGTCTTCACCAGCACCAGCTGGCACGGGCACGCCGAGCGCCTCGGCGAACGTGGCCAAGAAATCGATCTGACCGATGAGTTGCGGGTTCACGCTCCCGGGCTTCACTTTGGCGGGCCAACGGACGATGAAGGGGACGCGGTGGCCGCCCTCAAAGATATCCGCCTTATGTCCGCGGTAGAGATAGCTGGGCTCATGACCCTTCGCTTGGAGCTCATCGATCTTGGCCGCGGGGGAACAACCGTTATCTGCCGTGAAGACGATCAGCGTATTCTCACGTAAACCTAACTGCTCGAGCTTGGCTAAGAGTCGACCGACGTCCGCGTCGACCTGCCGCACGAAGTCGGCATAAGGATTTAGGCCACTGGAACCCTTGAATTCATTGGTCGGAACGATGGGCGTGTGCGGGGCGTTCAGCGGAAGGTAAACAAAGAAGGGCTTCTGCGGGTCGGCCTGCTTCTGCGCCGTCACGTAAGCGATGGCTTGATCAATCACGCCCGGCAGGACGTCGACGGCTTCAAACTTCGGGCCAGCTGGACCCGAGCGCAGCCAGGTCTTGGTGGCAGACGGAATCTCCGTCGTGCGCCGATCCTTAATCCAAACGAATGGCGGCATATCGAGCGAAGCGCTAATGCCATAAAATTGGTCGAAGCCGTGGTCGAGCGGGCCGTCCTTGATATCAGCGGCGTAGTTGACTTCCTGGCCGACCTTAGCGCCCGCGCCATCAAAGACTCCCTTGTCGTCGGCGACACC
>CAITUF010000316.1 GCA_903895475.1 uncultured Opitutia bacterium
ATCGTCGCCTTCCGTTCGCGCCTCAGCGCTTACGTGGTGCGGAAGCACTGTTTCCTCGTGCCCGTAGACTGGCGGCCCGATGCACGCTTACTGGGCGACCTAGTGGCGGCACGGTTAGCGGAACTCGAGGTGCCTTTGAAACCTCTGGTTAGGCGTCGACCGAAGCTGAGCCGAAAGGGCTAAATTTCCGTAGCGAATCTTACGGATGGGTGACGCTTTGGTGTCGGAGTGACGTGAAGGTTGAGTGAGGGAGGGGCCCGCTTAGAACGAGCCCAACGATGACCGCCGAACGGAAACCCATGCTGCGCTCGCGGCCAACCGAAGCCCCGCTGGACGTGTCCTGGCGCCGGGACGGGGTCCTGGGAACGCTGCGGTTACTCTGGGCGCACCTCTTGACCAGCCGCGGATTGGTGGTCTCGTTAGGCTTCCACTTAGTTTTACTGCTCATCGCGTTCGTCTGGGTCATCTCCGTGATGAAGGAGCAGCGGGTCAAGCAACCCGAATTCATGGCGACGGGGGCGGGCGGTGGCGCCAACGGGGACCGAGCGAGGATTTTGGAGCACAACCTCCAGCAGAAAAAAGCCAAGGCGACGGCCAAGACCGTCGCGCGCATTACCTCTAAGAATCCGACGTCGACGATTGCGCTGCCGGAACTCCCGATGAGCAAGATGGCGGATACCTTGAACACAAAATTGTCGGGTTCCAGCTCCAAGGGTTTTGGCGGCGGTTCTGGTGGTGGTATCGGCTCGGGGAAGGGTATCGGCGTCGGCAACGCACGTAACTTCGTGGGCAAGCCCGTCATGGGTGCAAAGATTAACGCGACGAAAGTCGCCGTCTTCCTTGATGCTTCCCGCTCGATGGCGCGCTACTTGGACCGCGTGGAAGGCGAGATCCGCAAGCAGTTTCCCGACGCCGACGTTTTCCTGTATGCCGGCATCTGGACGAACGTGAAGGACGACACCATCATTGGTGGCCTTAAGTATAAAGGCCCGACGGGACGGGCAGGCTCGGCTCCCGTGCGCGCGACGGACCCGGATAAACTGACGGCGACGGGGAAGCGTATCTTCAATCAGTACGACGCTAATTTCCGCACGGGTTGCGTGGGGGCTTGGATTGATATCCTCCGGAACGAAAAGCAATACGACGGCATCGTCATCTTTTCCGACTTCCAGGACGGCGTAACCCAGTATCGGAGTCCAAAGGGGGAGAAGTCGGATACTTATTCGACCCGCAACTCCACCATCGTTTACAGTGATGGCATGCGCTCGAACCTGCCGACCGATGACCGCAAGCCCGCAGAGAAGCATTGGGAGGATGAACTCGTCAATGCCTTCGCGGGGGCGAAGTCCGGCCGTGGGCCCCGCCTGTATCTCTTCTCGACGCAGGTGGAGCCGCAACCGATTTTCAATCGCTGCGTCTTGGCCTCGGGCGGGCAGATCAAGATGGTCGAGTGGTTGCGGACGGGCGGTAATCCGCCGGCGGACGACGGGCAGGTTATCATCGGCCAGCCGGCCGCCGTCCGGGCCTTAAGGTAGGGGCAGCACCGCGTGCTGCCCTAGAGGAGTACAGAGTACGGATTACGGAGTGCGAAGGCATGAGGTAGGGGCGTGGCTTCGCCGCGCCCTCCTGTTACGGAGTGCAAGGCAAAGCCTTGCCCCTACCCGCGAGCGTTGCTCGCGAGAGGCAAGTAGGACCGCACGTGGTGCGGTCCCTACCCGAGGCTGCTAGGTTGGCACGCAGTGCCAACCCTACCTCGAGGCAAAGCCATACACGATACCAGCAACCCCCAACCCGATACCCGTGTATCTCTTAAATTCATTCCTGGCGGAGGGGAAGGGATTGGCGGCGCTACGCTTGGGGCTGACGCCCCAATCCTGCGGATTGCCTGTTCGCCCA
>CAITUF010000317.1 GCA_903895475.1 uncultured Opitutia bacterium
ATAAGCGGCTGCGCATCACGGGCGGGCCGGGTTCCGGGAAGACGCTCTTGGCCGTCGAGACTTGCCGGCGCGAGCGGGCAGCGACCCCGTTCGCGAAGATCGGCTTACTTTGTTTCAATCGTCACTTCGGCTCGCACCTCACCGACGTCGCCGCTCGCGAAGGCCTCGCGACGGTCAAGGCCGGCTCTTTCTACGCGCACATCGACCAAGTCTTAGGCGATGTCTCGGATGCGGCTGCCACCGACCCCGCGTATTTTCGGGCGCGCGTGCAGCGTGCGACCGAAGTGGCCCAAGCGTGGCCGCTGGAGGCGAAGTTCGATCTCCTGGTTGTCGATGAAGGACAGGACTTACGTGACGACGCCGGTAAGTTGGCCTTCATGGACGCCATCTTGAAGAGTGGGCTCAAGGACGGCCGTTGGTGGTGGTTTGAAGACCTTGATCAGATTCTCTCTCCAGAGGAATCGGTGCTGCCTTCGACAGCGGGACAGGCTTTATTTGCGCTCCTGGATGGAGCGCCTGAGGCTGTTGTTGAGCGTAACTGGCGGAACACCGAGCAAATCGCCCGTGCCGCCGCGAAAGTAATGGGCCGGCCGGCGCATGAGGGCTCTGGCATCAGCGGACCCGCCGTGACCACGGCCGCGTATCAGCCCGGCAAGGAACTCGCGACCTTGGAGGCGATGATGCAACACGTGGTACTGCATCAACAAGGCCCTGAGGATATCGTGATCCTCAGTGTTCGTGGCGCCGGTAAGGAATGTTATGCCGGCCAAGCCACCTTGGCGGGATTACGTCTCGTACCCTTTGATCCCTCGCGTCCCTATGTGCCGGGGACCTTGCGTACCTCGACCGTCTTTAAGTTCAAAGGCATGGAAAGCTACGCGGTCGTCTTGGCTGACTTAGATTCCCTGGCGACCGAACGCGACCGCCGGAAGGCCTACGTCGGCATTAGCCGTGCGAAGTATGCGTTGTATATTTTGGCCTCGCCGGCCGCGGAGCAGGCCTTGCGTTGAGCCTTAGAGCGTCCGGGATACGGCCCAGTAGACGCCCGCCAACGCGATGGCTGTTGAGCCGGGGATGACGACCCACCGGCGATAGCGTTCTTCGTCCTTAATCCAAGCCGTCGCGGCCAGCGCCAGGGCAATGACCGCCAATTGGCCTAATTCGACGCCGACGTTGAAACCAAGCAGCGAGCCTAGGAGTGAGTCGGCAGGGATACGATCATCCACCAGCCTTTGCGCGAAGCCAAGGCCGTGGATCAGGCCGAAGATGAAGACCATCGCCAAGCGGAACTTGCCGTATGTTGGCCGGAAGAGGTTTTCTAGCGCGATGATCGCGATGGAAGCGGCGATGATCGGCTCCACGATCTCCGCCCGCACCGAGATGTAACCTAAGGTAGCCAACGCCAAGGTGATGGAGTGGGCCAAGGTGAAGGTTGTGACCTGGGCGAGAATTGGCCGCCAAGTGCGGGCGAGCAGGAAGAGGCCGAGTACAAAGAGGATGTGGTCGAGTCCTTCCGGGACGATATGATGGAAGCCTTCCCGCACGCGGCTCCAGAACGTGCTCCAGCTGCCGCCCGTATCGCTCTGTGCGGAGATGGCGCCCTTGGTCGCACCGCTGGAGAGCGCGGTCGTCAAGCCTGTCAGGTCCAAGGTGTAGCTGCTTTCGCCAGGGAATAGGACAGCGATGCGCGGGTGGGCTTGTCCGTTGACGGTGTTCTGGAAAACGACGGAAACTTTGTGTCCCGGGAGGGAGCGCACCTGCCAGCCGGTTACCCCGGCAGGCAACTTGGTCTGCCACTTGCCCCGCGCGATGACCGCATCAGCAGGGTCTTTAAGCGGCTGACCCGTCTCGGCGATGAATTCGAAAGTGAAGTCGGGCTGAATCCTGCCGATGGGCTCCAAGCGCAGTTCGACATGCGCGGAGAGGAAGGCGCGCATCTGCTTGAGTAGGTCGGCGCGCTGCTCGGGGCTGTAGCTCTGGAAGTCCTTAAATTCGAGGTCGGGGGCTAGTTTGGGGCTTTCGGCCCAGCTTCGGGGGCTGATTTCAACGGTAATTTCCGCGGTGCCATTGGCTTGGAAATCGCCCCTGACTGGGATGTCGGGGATGGAGTGGGCGTACCCGGACACGGCAAAGCACGTCAAACAGACCCAAACTAGGGAGCGGAGTAGGGTGGGCGTCCAAGGCATGGCTTCGGACGATGCCCCCTCGGTTGGGCGGTTCAATCCGATTGTCATTGGCAACCCTCGGAATCATGCTCCAATGAAGCCCTCACACCGAACCCCATGAAGAACCTCCTCAGCATCCTCACCGTTCTTGCCCTCGCTGCCGCCGCCCAGGCTGGTTGCGGCGCCAAGATTTCCTCCAAGGGCACCTTGAAGTCCTATGACGCCGACAAGAAGGAGATTGTTGTCTCCGTCGACGGCAAAGACTCCAGCTACACCTTGACCCCTGAGACCGAAGGCGTCGCCAAGGTCGCTGACCTCAAGGGCAAGACCGTTAAAGTCGACGTAGATAAGCACGTGCAGACCAAGGTGCTCGCCGTCTCCGCCGCTGAAGCTGCTCCGGCCGAAGAGCCTAAGAAGGAAAAGAAGGCCTCAGCCTTCTGGTCTTCTGACCTCACGAACCCGCCATGAAAATGGCGGGTTTTTTGTTGGCTGGGCGCCAGCCTTGTCATTCGGCCCTGAAAGTGCGATGGTCGGTGATGACCGATCCCGAATGCCCCGAATGCGGGATGAAAGCTGTCCTGAGCCACCCGACGAAGTGGGAGTGCGAAACGTGCGGTTTCGAATGGGATAAGCCCGCGGACGCGGCCGCTGCGGATGGCCCGCGCGTCGTCAAGGATGCCCATGGCACGGTCTTGGTCGACGGGGACAGCGTTGTCCTCATTAAGGACCTCAAGCTCCGTGGTTCGGCGGGGACGCTGAAGGGTGGGGCCAAGGCCAAGAATATCCGGCTAGTCGATGGGGATCATGAGATCGATTGCCGGATTGATGGGATCCAGGTCGGCCTCAAGGCCTGTTTCGTCAAGAAGGCTTGAGGATGGTGGATGGGGGTAGGGGGATGGAGGATAGGGGGTAGGGGATAGGGGGTAGGGTATGGGGGTAGCGATTGGAGAAGCCCAAAGGGGTAGGGGCGCGACTGCATCATTCCAGCCGCTAACCGCCAACCCCCGGCCAGTAGCCGCTATCTAAAATGGGTTTTTACTGGGAACCCTCCGGCCTTCGGGGTGTCGGGAAGGTATGCCCCGTCGTACCCCCCTCCTGGTGGTGGTTTCCGCGCTGGTCCAGGCCGGCGACTTAAA
>CAITUF010000318.1 GCA_903895475.1 uncultured Opitutia bacterium
CGCCACGCAGTGGCGCCCCTCCCCGTCCGACTGTGCACTGTAATCTGTAATCCGTACTCTGTAATCCGTACTCTGTTCCCGTAATCCCCTCTCCCCCATTTGACCTCACCCCCATTCCCCTCTTAATCGCCCCATGCCCACCCCCGCCATCGTCTGGCTTCGCTTAGACCTCCGACTCGCTGACAACCCGTCCCTACAGGCGGCGGTGAAGCATGGCGGCGCGGTAATTCCAGTCTTTATCCATGACCCCGAGGCCGAGGGATCTTGGCAACCGGGTGGGGCTTCCAATTGGTGGCTGCACTACGCTCTGGAAGATCTCGCCGCGCAGTTCGAAAAAGTCGGCAGTCCACTCGTCATCCGCAGCGGGCACAGCCTCACGGAACTCAAGAAACTCGTCGCTGAAACTGGTGCTGGCCTCGTGACTTGGAACCGCCGCCACGAACCGTTAATCATCGAGCGCGACACCCAAGTAAAGGCCTCGCTCCGTAACGCGGGCCTGCAGGCCGAGTCGTTTAACGGCAACCTCCTCCATGAGCCGCATCTCGTGAAGACCCTCGCCGGAAATCCCTTTCAGGTCTTCACGCCCTTCTGGAAGAATTGCCTCGCGAACCTCAAGTTCGGCGAGCCCCTCAAGGCCCCGAAGAAACTCACGCCGTTTGCGAAGCTGTTAAAGTCCGTCACGATTGCGAAGCTCGACCTCCTCCCGAAGATTAAATGGGACGGCGAGTTTCCGGCGGCGTGGGACCCGACGCGTAAAGGCGCCGAGAAGCGCCTGAAGGATTTCGTGGCCGCACCGGTGAAGGATTATCCAACCAATCGCGACATCCCTAAACTCGACGGCACCTCGCGCCTTTCACCTTACCTGCACTTCGGGCAAATATCGCCCCTTGAAATCGTCGATGCCGTGCGTACGGCCGGACATCTCGGGATCAAGGGTGGCGATAAATACGTGGCCGAAGTCGGCTGGCGCGAATTCTCCCAGCACCTGATTCATCATTTTCCTGAAACCCCGGATCGTCCGCTCCGCCGGGAGTTCGAAAAGTTTCCGTGGGCACCGAACAAGAAGCACCTACGCGCCTGGCAGGTCGGTCGCACCGGCTACCCAATCGTCGATGCCGGCATGCGCCAGCTCTGGGCGACTGGCTGGCAACACAACCGCGTGCGCATGATCGCGGCTTCGGTGCTCGTGAAGCACCTCCTCCAGCCCTGGCACGCTGGAGCTAAGTGGTATTGGGACACCCTCGTCGACGCCGACCTCGGCGCGAACACCATGGGCTGGCAGTGGGCCGGTGGTTGTGGTGCCGATGCCGCCCCGTATTTCCGCGTCTTCAATCCCGTCCTGCAGGGCGAGAAGTTCGACCCCGATGGCGAGTATGTCCGTCGCTGGGTCCCCGAACTCGCCAAACTTCCCGATGAATGGATTCACAAGCCTTGGGAAGCCCCGATGCACGTACTCGCCGAAGCTGGCATCAAATTAGGTAAGGATTATCCCGTTCCGCTGGTTGGCCTGACCGAAGGCCGCGACCGCGCATTGGCGGCCCTTAAGGGAATGCGGCCAGCGTAGAGGGGTTGGGAAGGTTGGGGGTTGGGGCAGCTTACTGCATCTGGTAGGGTCGGCACTGCGTGCCGACCCTACCCGTTGACTCCGCTCGAGCACGGACCACGCTCACCTCACCCCGATGAGCAACCCCTCTGGCTCTGCTACCGTTCCTGAACGCCTGGTTTCGCTCGATGCCTTTCGTGGCCTAACGATGCTCTTCATGGCCTCCTCGGGTTTCGGTATCGCGCAAATCGCGAAGGCATATCCCGATTCCACGCTCCTACAGTTCCTGCACTACAACACTTCGCACGCCGCGTGGATTGGCGGCGGGGCGTGGGATATGATTCAACCAGCCTTCATGTTCATGGTCGGGATGGCCCTCCCTTTCTCAGCCTCGCGAAGGGTGACCGATGGCCAAGAAAGTGGCCGGCGCTTCCTCCACTCGCTCTGGCGTGCGTTTGTGCTCGTGGCTCTTGGTGTCTTCCTCGCCACGGGCACAGGCAAGCAGCCTGAGTTCGTCTTCCCCAACGTCCTCGCCCAAATCGGCCTCGGTTACATTTTCCTCACTCTACTCGTTGGACGGGGCTGGCGCGTACAAGTCGGGGTGATCACGGTCATCGCCGTTACGACCTGGGCGGCCTTCGCACTGACGCCCACGGCCGCCGCCGACACGAATTGGCGCGCCCTCGGCGTAGCGCCCAAACTCATGCAGGAAGCCGTACTCCCTGGCTTCTTCGCCCACTGGAATATGAATGCGAACTTTGCGTCAGCCTTTGACCAATGGTTCCTCAACCTCTTTCCCACCGAGAAACCCTTCGTCTACAACGGTGGCGGCTATACCACGCTCAACTTCGTGCCCGCGCTGATCACAATGATTCTTGGGCTGATGGCCGGAGAAATCCTGCGTTCGGAACGAACCCCCAAAGAAAAGCTCCGCGGGCTGCTCCAGGTCGGGGCGATTTGCTTAGGCCTAGGCATCGCTGCAGGGCTGACCGTCTGCCCCATCGTCAAGCGTCTCTGGACGCCCTCCTGGGCGCTCTGGAGTGGCGGCGTGGTCCTATGGGCCTTTGCCTTCCTCTACTGGCTGATTGATCTACGCGGACGCAAGGCGTGGGCATTCCCCTTGGTTGTTGTCGGCATGAACTCGATTGCCATCTACCTCGCGTATCAACTCTGCGGCGGCTGGCTGAAGGCCTTGGCCCGCACCTGGCTAGGCGCCAGCACGTTCACGGGCACCTACGGCGAAGCCCTGCTCTGTCTCACTGTCCTCGGTGCCCTCTGGCTCTTCTGCTACTGGCTCTACCGCCAAAAGGTGTTTATAAGGGTCTGAGGATAGGGAAACGATTTATCGTGCACTCCCCTGCAGGAGGGCGCGGCGAAGCCACGCCCCTACCCAATGCAACTAGGTCGGCACGCAGTGCCGACCCTACCTCGAGACAGGCGGCAAAGCCGCCGCACAACCCCTAGCCAACCATACTCCAGCCAACCAGTCCCCCTCCTTCCTTCCGGTTCCCGGTCCCCCTTTGCCTCTTAAAAACCGTAATCCGTCCTCTGTAATCTGTAATCCCGGAGGGCAGCACGCAGTGCTGACCCTACCCTACCCTTTAGGCGAAGTAATCAACGCCACCTTGGAAGAGCGGTTGGTGCTTATTGCCGGGGATGTTCTTGGCGACGTTGGCACCGGTACGTTCGGAGTGGCCCATCTTACCGAGGACGCGTCCGCACGGGCTAGTAATACCTTCGATGGCCTCTAAGGAACCGTTCGGATTGAACTCGATGGCGTTGGAGGGCTGGCCGGCGGCGTCACAATACTGGAAGGCGACTTGGCCGTTCTTCACGAGGTCGGCGATGACGGTGGGCGAAGCGGTGAAGCGGCCTTCACCGTGCGAGAGCGGAATCGTGTGCACTTGGCCAACTTCCATCCGCGACAACCACGGCGACTTGACCGACGCAATGCGGGTATGGGCGTAACGCGAGATGTGGCGGGCGATGCGGTTATGGAACAGCGTCGGAGCGGAGGCGTCGACGTCGCGGATCTCGCCGAAGGGTACGAGGCCGGTCTTGATGAGCGCCTGGAAACCATTGCAGATACCGAGGACGAGGCCGTCACGGGACTTCAGGAGCTCCATGGTCGCATCGCGTACGACCGGGGACTTCATGACCGCCGCGATGAACTTGCCCGAGCCATCGGGTTCGTCGCCCGCGGAGAAGCCGCCCGGGATCATCAGGATCTGCGAACGGGAAATGGCTTCAGCGAAAGCCTTGAGGGATTCGGCCAGGCCAGCAGCATCGAGGTTGCGCAGGACAAGAATCTCGGGCTCGGCACCCGCGAGGCGGAAGGCGCGGGCGGTGTCGTATTCGCAATTGCTGCCCGGGAAGACCGGGATGATCACCCGTGGCTTGGCCACGCGGAGCTTGGGCTTGAGGCCAGAACGGACGGCGAAGGTAATTGGCGCAGGCACCCCCTGAGGCTCGCTGGCCTTGGTCGGGAAGACGAACTCGAGCACGGCCTCGTGCTTAGCCAGCAAGGCGTCGACAGAAAGGCTGGTACCCGGCCAAGCGATGGTTGCAGCGGTGGTGGTCTGACCCAACACGCGGTGCGGTAAGGAGCCGAGGTCAGCGACGGAGGCGACTTCGAGCACGAGCGACCCGTAGGCAGGGATCAAGAAATCGGCGGCCGGAGCAGCCGCGAGGCTCACGCCGATCCGATTACCAAAAGTCATGCGGGCAAGCGCATGCCCTACCCCGCCCTGACGGACGGCCGTGGCGGCGAGGACCTTGCCGGACTTCATCAGTGCATGCACCGCGGCAAAGCGCTCACGCGCGATCTTGAGGTCGGGCAGCAACGCGGACGTGCGCGGTACATCGACGACGACCACCGTCGAACCGGCGCGCTTGAATTCCGCGGAGACGACTTGGCTCGCCTTGCCCGGCACGATGGCGAACGAGACGAGCGTCGGGGGGACATCGAGTTCCTTGAACGAGCCGGACATCGAGTCCTTACCGCCGATGGCGGCAGTGCCGAACTCCAACTGGGCATCGAGCGCACCGAGGAGAGCGACGAGCGGCTTACCCCAGCGCGTTGGCTGACCGCCGAGCTTTTCGAAATATTCTTGGAGCGTCAGGCGAGCGCGGGCGGGGTTGCCGCCGGCAGCCGTCAGGCGGGCCAAGGACTCCACCACCGCACAGACCGCGCCGTGGCCGGGAGACCATTGAGCGACCTCAGGGTTGAACCCGTAGGCCATGATGGTGCAGACATCGGTTTCTCCGCTCAAGACCGGCAGCTTGGCCGCCATGGCTTCCTGGGGGGTGGACTGGGTCGCCCCGCCGAAGGGGTGCAGGACCGTATTAGCCCCGATAGAGGCATCAAAACGCTCTACCATGCCCCTTTGGGCGGCATTAGGGAGGTCGGATAGGGCCTTCTCAAGGTCAGCCCCAGAAACGACCCCAGCGGGCGTCTGGAAGGGGTGCTTGGTGGCGTCCGGGGCGGTGACCGACGCAGTCGCCGTCTGGGTCACGCCGTTGGTGTCGAGGAAGTCACGGGCGATGTCGACGACCCGCTGGCCGCGCCACTCCATGATGAGGCGACCAGAGTCAGTCACGTCAGCGACGTGGACGGCTTCGAGGTTTTCGCGACGGGAGGCGGCGAGGAAGGCAGCGACGTCTTTCGGCTCAAGGACGACCGCCATGCGTTCTTGCGATTCCGACAAGGCGATTTCGGAACCATCGAGGCCGTCATACTTGAGCGGCACGCGGTCGAGATGGACGTGGAGCGAAGGGGCGAGTTCGCCGATGGCAACGGACACGCCACCCGCACCAAAGTCATTACAACGCTTGATGAGTTTGCTGACCGCGGCATCGCGGAAGAGGCGCTGTAGTTTGCGTTCGGTCGGGGCATCACCCTTCTGCACTTCGGCAGAATTCTGGAGCGCGGTTTCGGTGTGCTCCTTGGACGAACCCGTGGCGCCACCGACGCCATCGCGGCCCGTGCGGCCACCGACGAGGACGATCACATCACCAGGCACGGGCGCTTCACGACGGACGCACGCACGCGGACCAGCGGCAACGACGGCGCCGATTTCCATGCGCTTGGCAACATAGCCAGGATGGTAGTGCTCGGACACTAAACCGGTCGCGAGGCCGATCTGATTACCGTAAGCGGAGTAGCCCGCGGCGGCGCCAGTGGTGATTTTACGCTGCGGCAACTTACCCGGCAGCGTCTGTTCGTACGGCGTCAGCGGGTTAGCGGCACCCGTCACGCGCATGGCCTGATACACGTAGGAACGGCCGGAAAGCGGGTCGCGGATCGCCCCACCCAAGCAGGTGGCAGCACCGCCGAAAGGCTCAATCTCGGTCGGGTGATTATGTGTCTCGTTCTTGAACATCACCAGCCACTCCTCGACCTTGCCGTCGATTTCGACGGGCACGACGATCGAGGCGGCATTCACCTCCTCGGAATCTTCCATGTCATCGAGGTGACCCGTGCGCTTCAGTTCGCGTCCCGCGATGGTCGCGATGTCCATGAGGCAGACCGGCTTACCTTGGCGATTAAGGCCGAGGCGAACCTGCTGGTAGCGATCCCAGGCAGCCTGGAACGGAGCGAGCAGAGGTGATGGTGCGAACTCAACCGACTTCAGCTCGGCCAAGAACGTCGTGTGACGGCAGTGGTCGGACCAGTAGGTATCGAGGAGCTTGATTTCGGTGAGGGTCGGCTCGCGATGGGCTTCGTCACGGAAATGCTTTTGGCAGAAGACTAGGTCGGCGTCGGACATCGCCAGACCGAGCGACTTGCGCAGGGCGACAAGTTCGTCCGAGGTGTGCGTCAGGAAACCCTTGAGTGCAGCCACGGCAGCCGGCACGGGAGCGGCGCGGCGGAGCGAACTGGGCTTGGCCAGGTCGGCCTCACGGGAGTCGACTGGGTTAATGAGGTAAGCCTTGATGCGCTTCAGGTCATCGACGGAGGCACCGCTGACAACGAAAGTGCGGGCAGCACCGACGACGGGACGCTCCCCTCCCCCGACGATTTGGAGGCACTGGGCGGCGGAGTCAGCGCGCTGGTCGAATTGACCGGGCAAGAACTCGACCGCGAAGGCGACCTCGCCAGCGGCCAAGGGAAAGGACTCGAGATGCACATCGTCGACGGGTGGCTCGGCAAAGACCGTCGGGATCGCTTGGCGGATAGCCTCCTCGGAAGCCCCTTCGACGTCGTAACGCTGGAGGATCCGGAGACCCTGCAGGCGGGTCAGGCGGAGGGAATCTCGGAGGTCACGGAGGAGCCCTTCGGCTTCGGAGCGGAAGGCGGGCTTCTTTTCGACAAAAAGGCGTTTCATGAAGTCAGCCCCACTTTGGGCGAATAATAGGGGGAAGGACGATAAGGAAATGCGGCGGGACCGCTTACGGCGGTGCCGAGGGGACTGGTGGGCTGGAGGGATGATTGAAATGGGGGACCGGGGGCCGGAATGGTGGTAGGGGTACGATTTATCGTGCACTCCACGGCAGGAGGGCACGGCGCAGCCACGCCCCTACCCAATAAAGGAAATAGCGGTTGGCGGTTGGCGGTTGGCGGATAGGGAATGGCTCTGCCTCGGGTAGGGTTGGCACTGCGTGCCCTTTTTCCTCCGGTTCCCGGTCTCCCTTCACCTCTGTAATCTGTACTCCGTAATCTGTAATCCTGCATGTCAGCACGTAGCCACGCCCCTACCCTCGGCCGCCCAGCGAGCGGCCTGTATCGAGACAGGCGGCAAAGCCGCCGCACAAAAAAGCCCCGGGAGGCCCGGGGCTTTGAAGTTAGCTAAGCGGGCCGCTTACTTGGCCGCGTCAGTCTTCCGCTTGTTGCGGCGGCGGATGGCGGCCAAGGCCAAGGCCAGGCCAGCGAGGCTCATGCCGTAGGTGGACGGCTCGGGGATTGCGGTGAGGACGATCGCGCCGTTGACGGTGTCGTTCGAGACCGAGAACCAATCGGCCTGGGCGGTGACGCCGTACTTATCCTTGAAGTTGCCGTAGTTGACCGTGAAGAGGTCGGCCACATTCGTCACGCCGTTGCCCAAGGTGAGCGTGCCGTACGTGAAGAGCGTGAAGTTCTTCGGGTCATTCCAAGCGAAGGTCTGGTTGGCGATATTGCCGCCCGCGACGCTCGAGCTATCGAGCGAGACCACGTTCAACGTCATGCGGTTGGTAGAGGACAGCGATGCGAGGTTGAGCGCACCCGTGATCGACACGGAGTCGAAGCCGACCCCGGCGACGCCGGCACCGTCCTTGATCGTCATCGTGTAGGCTGAGCCAGCCGCGAAGCCGAGGCTCGTGAGCGTGCCCGAACCCTTAGCGGTCGTGCCAGAATCGAAGGCGAGCTTAGCCACCTGGTCGGCCGTGACGGAGATAGACTGGCCGCCCGCGTAGGTCAGCGTACCCGTGTAGTTAGCACCATTGGTCACTGCGCCGCCCGTGTTGCGGACCGCGTTATTGAAGCCGGCCGCGAAGTCGAGGGTCGCACCCGTCGCGACAATCACGCGAGCGGAGCCGAGGGCGCCCGCAGCAAAGGACTTGGTACCGCTGAAGGTCACGTCGCCCGTGTAGCCAGTGGCGTTGGTGAGCGTGCCAGTGCTGTAAGCGATGGACGAGGTGGCCGTCTTGCCGTTGAAGTCGACCGTACCACCCGAGAGGGCGATGGCGTTATTCAGGCCGTTGTTCGCGAGGGTGACCGTATCGCCCGTACTTACTTGGACGACGCCGTTACCGATCGTCCCGGCCGAGACGGAAACTGCGCCAAGGACGTCGACGTTACCCGTGTAGCCATTGGCGTTGGTCAACGCACCAGACTGGTAGTTGATGGACTTCGTCGAGTTGAGACCCTGGAGATTGATCGTGCCGCCCGCGAGGGTGACCGCGCCACCAGAGATCGTCGCCGACGCATCGAGCGTCGACTTCACGATGAGCGTACCAGTGAAGGTCGAGAGGCCCGTGAGCGTACCCCCATTGAGTTCGATGTCGCGGGTCTCACCGTTGATGGCAGCCGTCTGGCCAGCGAGGATGCCGACCTTGGTGTTGGCACCGGCGCTGCTGAGGGCGCTGGCATCAAGCGAAGCGGCCGTGAAGGTGACCGTGCCAGTGTAAGCAGACGGACGCTGTAACGCACCGCCCGCGAGGACGATTGAGGCGCCGGTCGCGTCGATGGTATTCAGGTCGAGGAAGGAACCCGCGCCGACCGTAACAGTCGAGGTACCCAGGGCGCCCGCATTACCGATACGGATGGAACCACCCGTGACGTTGACTGGACCCGTGAGGCTGTTCGCCGCGCCGAGGACGAGGACGCCGGAGTTATCCTTCACCAAGGTACCAGCCGAGGTGATTGCCGAGGCGTAGGTCACGATGTTGCCATTGGTATCGACCGTGAAGGTCGTGCCGGCGGCAATCGTCCCGAGCTTACCCGAGACGTCGGTCGTGTTACTCGTACCGTAGAGGAGCGTCGCCGAGCCGGTGACGTTCAGCGCGGAAGCGTTGATGATCGCGTTGAAGGAGTTGAGCTCAAGGGTGCCCGCGGCGAGGGTGACCGCGCCCGTGTAGCCGGCGTTGTTGCCTGCGAGTGTCAGCGTACCGTTACCAGACTTCGCGAGGCCGACGGTGCCGGAGACGGCGCCCGAGAGCGTCAACTTAGCACCCGTGCCGACTGCAGCGTCGGTGGCCGTGGAGAGCGTAAGGTCCGTGGCGATGGTGTGGTTACCCGCGGTGGCCGTGACCGTCGCATTGCCCGAGCCCGCAGCGAGGGTGAGAGCGCCACCGGAGCCGGCATCGAGGGTGTAACCGCCGCCCGTGGTGTTGAAGGTGATGGCCTTGAGGCTTGGCGCAGTACCGTCGAGGCTGACCGTGGCGGTCGCACCAGTCCCGAGGACCGTGTTATCGAAGGTCGCCGTATCGACGTTGGCGAAGGCTGCGTCGAGACCCGGCGAGCCCTGGTTAGCCGCCCAGTTGGTGCCGAAGCCGGTCGTAAGCGTACCCCACGAACCGTTCGCGGCATTCCAGGTAGAGAGACCCGTGTAGACTTGGCCCGTCGTCGTGACGTTGGCCGAAGTCGAAACAGACTTGGCATCGAGGCCAGAGACCGTGTTCGTCGAGTTCAGCGTGAAGGTCACTGCCCCAGCGAGCGAACCAGCGGTGCCGGTCGAGGCCGTGAAGACCAGGTTACCCGAGGTACCAGCGGCCAGTTCGGATAGTGTGTTAACCGAGAGCCCCGTGACCGCCGTGGCCGTCGCCGTCAGGTTATCCTGATAGGTGGCGCTGGTGATCGCGGTGTTGGCGACCGAGAGATTACGGGTAACCACTGCGGAGCCCAAGTGGACATTACCGAAGGCGACCGTCGTGTCCGCGATGACTGCGTTGGCGTAATCGTAGACGTTACCGGAGAGCGCGACCGTGCCAGAGACCAGCGAGGTGTTACCGAAGGTGCCCACGCCGACGGAGGAGACGGCGACATTGGCGTTACCGGACTTGGCACCCGCCGTGGTGGCATCGAGGGTGAGGGTGACCGTACCGGTGGTACCGGCGGCGGCGGACGTGAAGCCCGTGCCATTGGCGGAGACCGTCCCAATGAGCGCTTCGCTGAAACCGTCGGCCGTCGCGGTGTTGGCGAAGTCGCGGGTCGTCGAGAGCGTGCTGGCGCCCGGACGGACGTTACCGAAGTCAATCGTGGCTGGGAGCGTGCCGGTCGTGGTGGCCACGCGGACGAGGTTGACGCCGGTCACGCCAGCGGACTTCACGACCACCTGGTGGAGGAGCGCGTTGTCGATACCCACGAGGTCGAAGGCCGCGAAGTTACCCGTCGTCGTGCCTGCGCCGTTGATGATCTGGTAAGCACCGGCACCAGCGCTATTCGAGGTCAGGCGGAGCGTGCCACCGAGGATTACGTTACCGCCGACATTGGTCTGGGCGGCAGCGTTCGGTAGCAGTGCCGTACCAGGAGCACCGAGGACGGCGGCGTAAGTACCCGCGAGCGTCAGCTTACCATCGACCGTAAGGCCCGTGGCATTGAGGGTGGAGCCCGTGGCAATCTTCAAGACGTTGGTCGAGCCGACGTTGACCGCACCCGTACCGGTGAGGGTCTGGCCCGAGGCGAGGGTGAAGCCAGCGGGAGCCGCGGCATCAAAGGTACCCGCGGCACCGATGGCGATGGTCGTCGGAGTATCCAGCGAACCGAAGGCCGTGAGGGCGAGCGTGCCAACGTTCACATTCACCGTGCCGGTGAGCGTATTCGCCGAGTCAAGGGACAGCATGCCCGTGCCCACCTTGGTGAGCGTACCCGCACCCGCGAGCGCGTGCGTGAAGATCACGTCATTGCCATTGGTGTCGATCGTACCCGTCTTGGTAGCGGCAATCGTCAGACCATTGGAGACATCATCGCTGTTACCCGTGGCAAACTTCAGCGTGGCATCACCCGTGAAGGTTAGGCCGGTCGAGGTAGCCAGCGTATTAATGCCAGCGATTTCGAGGGTACCCTGGGCGAGTTTGAAGCCGCCCGTGAAGGCATTGGTGGCCGACAGCGTGAGTTTGCCATCACCAGTCTTGGCGAAGTTACCGGCACCGTTCAGCGCTGCGGCGAACGTCACGTCATTGCCGTTGGTATCAATCGTAGCCGTCTTACCAGCGGCAGCGACGAGGGACGGCGACATGTCCGTCGTTACGAGCGATCCGTACTTGAGGGTCGCGTCACCCGTGAAGGTGAGCGAGGAAGGCGAACCGAAGGTCAGGCCATTCACCACGCCGGCGAGGGACGCCTGCTTGGCCATGGTCAAAGTACCGGCCGCGAGCGTGAGGTTACCCGTGGCGAAGGAGTCGAGTCCTTCGAGGATCAATTCGCCGCTCCCCTTCTTCGTGAATTCGAACTGGCCATAAAGCGCCGTAGCGAAGGTCACGGTATTAGCTCCGGTATCGATGGTCAGAGACGGGATGGTCGCGGTGTCGAGGCGGTTGGAGACATCCGTGGTCACACCCGTACCGTAAGCGATGGTGCCAGCCTTATTGTAAGTCGTGCCCGTGCCGAAGTGCAGGATGGCACCGAGGGCGCCACCGGCGACGGCATTAGCAGTATTCAGGACAATCGTGTTGTCCGCGACGATGCCGCCCGCGAAGGCGCTCGTGCCACCAAGGATCAGCTTGCCCGTGCCAGCCTGAGTCAGCGTGCCGGCGCCCGTGAGGCCACCATTGATGGTCACGTCCTTCGTGCCCGCGGCGATGGTCAGGTTAGCGAAGCCGTCGGCGACGTTGATCGCCTTAGTGATGGTGCCGGAGACGGTCGTGCCGAGCTGCAGCGTCGCGGTAGTCGTGCCGCTAGGGAGGTTGAGGTTAGCACCCGTGCCGAGGGCGGCCGAGTCACCGAGGACGACCGTTCCACCGAGGAGGTCGGTATCGCCGGCGTACGTGTTGACGCCATTGAGGACAATCGTGCCGCCGTTGGCCGAACCGAGGGCGAGCTTACCGCTGGTGGAACCCGTGCCCGCGCTGGAAGCGATGATGGCATTCACGGTCAGGGTCGTGGCCGCATCCGGAGCCAGGATACCCAGGCCGTTAACATTCAGCGTCAGGCCGCGGTTAGCGTCGAGGGTGATATCCGCGGTGGTCCGGAGGATACCCCCGTTAAAGGTGAGGCTATCGGCCGTGAAGGCAGCCGGCGTGGCACCGAGTGCGGTGGCGTCGCTGATGATGATGGCGCCCCCATTGAAGCCCAGCTTACCCGTGTAACTGGAACCAGCGGCGAGGGTCAAGGTGCCTGGGGTCGGAGCCGTGCCCGCCTTATTCAACTGACCGTTTCCGAGGAGCGGCGAGGTGAGCGTCACATCGAGGCCCGTGGTGTCGATGGTCACTGGCGCATTGATAGTGAGCTGCGTGAGCGAGAGGCTCGTGGCGGCACC